>SIBB01000251.1 GCA_009695395.1 Pedosphaera sp.
AACTCGAAAAACTCGCTCAATACATCCTAAGAAACCCCTTCTCCGTGGCAAAAATTACGCTGGAATCCCCCACCGACACCGTCATCTACCGCTCCAAGCTCAATCCCAAAATCAACCGCAACTTCGAAGTCTTCACCCCCACGGATTTCCTGGCCGCCATCACCCAGCACATCCCCGAGAAGGGCGCGCAAATGGTCCGCTACTACGGCTGGTATTCCAACAAGATGCGCGGCCAGCGCCACCGCGCCCGGAACGGCGGCGCGGCCTCGCCGCCCCTGCGCCCGCCCAGCATCCCGCCGCCGCCCGCCAAACTCCCCTCAAAAAAGTGGCGCGACCTCATCCTGCAAGTCTGGCACACCGACCCACTGATCTGCCCGCAGTGCCAGCATCAGATGCGCGTCCTCGCCGTGATTGACCAGCGCCTCATCATCGGAAAAATCCTGCGCCACTTGGATCAGTGGAACGGCACCCCGCCGCTGGCCCCGCCCGCGCCCCGCCGGACGCTGACGCCGGGCCGTGGACCCGCGAGCCGTGCGACGACGTGGATCCGATGCCCGATTACGAAAATGTCCTGACCGACTGACCTGACCCAGTGCGCCGCGGAAAACTCTCGCGACTGCGCCCGCCGGTGGGGTGCGCCCCGGTGCGGTCACCAACGGTGCAGTTTTTGCCCGTTTCCTTGCGGCGAGCAGCGCTCGTCCGGCAAAACCGGCGTGAACTGGCAAAAGCCACGAAAAAATGCTTGTCAACCCCTCAAAAAGGGGCAAAGTCACCGGCAATAAACCCGACGCAAAAGCAATTCTCCCTGAACCGCGGAGCGTCCAGAAAGCAAATTCCTATCAGTTATCAGTTAAACATCACAAAAATAGCCTTAAAATATGAAACTCGGACGTGTTAGCCCAATATCAGCCTTTGCGGTTTTTGCATGCATAATCCCAGTCATTTGGACCTACATAGAATTCTTCCGTCTGACATCGCTCGCCAATCAGCTTCGCAACAAGGATGATTTTCAGGGGTGGTCGATTCTAATACCAATTTATTCAAATCTTCATTTGGTAACAATAGCAAAAGAGCTTAATGTGTTTATACGAGCGAACAATCTCCAGGTCGCACCAGCTAATGATAATCTGTTACTAGCGCTATTTTTTCCTCTCGTGAATCTTTACTCGATTTTCGATACCTACAACAAATGCGCTGACGCCTCGAATCGCTGAACCGCGGAGCGTCCAGAAAGCAAATTCCTATCAGTAACGCCTGCCGACCGACTGGCCTGAAAAGGTGCACGCGGCCTACAAGGACGCGCCGCACATCGGCGCGGTGCCGCTCGGGGTATTGCCGTGGGGCGTGGGCGTGGAGGGCAGGGTTCCGCTGTTTGGCGGCACAAAGGCGTCGAAGTGAAACCAAGGCCAGCTTCATGAAACTCGCCTCCATTGTTTCATTCGCGCTCCTCGGCTGTGCTCTCCTTGGCCACCGCGCCGAGGCCGTTGCCGCCGGGCAGGTGCCGCTCCACGCGAGCGAGTTCAAGAGCACCCGCTACGGGCACATCCCCGACGGCTGGCGTGATCTGATCAGCGAACGGCCCAGCCGCAACTGGGCGGTGGATGGCAACGGCTTCCTGCGGCCGATGCTCAAGCTCCGCACCGGCCTGCTCGTGTATGACGGCTACACGGCGGACGTGAAGCCGGCGCACGCGCTCGCGGACGCGCGGCTCGTCGCGGAGTTCAAGAAGACGGAGGACGAGCCGGTGTCGTTCGGCCTCGCGGGCCGGGTGGTGGATCGCGACAACTTTTATCTCGCGCGCTTCAGCGGCACGGGCCGGCTGGAGTTGCTCAAGGTGAAGGACGGCAAAGAGCTTCCGCTCGATTACGCCAAGGCCGTCAACGACCGTCCCGCGCGGCCCACGGGGCTTGTCACGCTCAAGCGCTATCGCGAAGGCGAGCGCTGGAAGCTCGCGCTCACGCTCGCCGGCGAGGTGCTCACGGCGGCGGTGTTCGACGCGGAGGGAGTTGAACAGGCGCGGCTCTCGGCGATTGACGGCGAGTTCAAGCGCGGCCAGCCCGGCCTGCGCTGCACCTGGTTCGCGGCCGCCTCGGCGTTTCGCATCGAGCCGTTGCAGCCGATGGAGCTGAAGGCCACGCCCGAACGGCTGGCGAAGCGGAACGCCGTGATCTCGGCCGAGGAACCGGATTACCCCGTGGTCAGGCCGGTGTGGCAAACCGACGCGCTGAACACGCCGCGCGCCAAGGTCGCCGCGGAGTATGACATCGTCGTCGCCGGCGCGGGCACCGGCGGGTGGGCGGCGGCAGTGCAGGCGGCGCGGATGGGCGCGCGCGTGCTGCTGCTGGAGGAGACGGACTGGATCGGCGGGCAGATGAGCTGCGCGGGCGTGACTTCGATGGACGAGGATTCGGTGTGGCTGAAGTTCCCAGTGCGCGAGCGCGGTCTCTACCGCGAGTTCCACGAGAGCATGATCACGCACTACCAGACACTGGACAAGGACCCGTTCGTCGCCTACTTCAGCTACCCGGACCAGCTCGAAGGCGGCTACGAACCGAAGGCCGCGCGCGCCGTGCTCTACGGCTTCATCCAGGAGGCGCGCGAACGCAAGGCAGTGCTCGATGTCAGCCTGCGCACGCGCGTCGTGGCGGTGCAGAAGCAGGGCAACACGGTGGTGGGCGCGACGGTGGAGTTCGCGGATGCCACGGGTGCGACGCGCAAGGCCGTCGCGTGCAAGGTGCTCGTGGACGCGACCGAATACGGTGATGTGATTCCGCTCACGGGCGCGCGCTACCGCGTCGGCAACGTCACCAGTGACCGGCCCGATCCCGCCGCGCTGGTGCAGGACCACACCTGGCTCGCCGTTGTGCGCGAGTATCCGAACGGCGTGCCGGAGCATCTCCAGATCAAGACCCCGCCGCCCGGTTACGAGAAAGGCTCGGGCCGGCGCTACCGGAACTACGCCAACGACGGCTTCATGCTCTGGGGAGGCGCAGGCAAGGGCCTCAAAGGCCATCGCAGTTGGCGCGTCTTCTTCGCGTGGCGCGGCATGGTGGACACCGAAAGCCTGCTCACCGGCGAGCGCAGCAGCCAGCGCCACACGCAAAGCGGCTTCAACGGCGGCAACGATTATCCCGTCACTGCGGCGACCATCGAAGACCCCGCGCAGCGGTTGCGCGACGAGCGCGAGGGGATCTACAAGACGCTCGGCGCGCTCTATTACTTCCAGCGCGAACTCGGCGTGAACTGGTCGCTGGCCGAGGACGAGGGCTACGCCACGCCCTACAACCGCACGAAGATGAAGGCGCTGGATCTGCGGCCCGATCTCGAGGCGCTCGCCATCCACCTGCCCCAGCAGCCCTACGTGCGTGAGTGCCGCCGCATCATCGGCGTGCGCACGCTCGTGGCGAAGGACCTCACGCGCTTCGAGGAGGCGAAACATTTTTCCACGTCCGTCGCGATGGGCGATTACTTCATGGACCTCGACCACGGCCGCACGGGGCACGCCATCGAGCCGGAACTCGACGCCGGTGAAGCGCCCAAGGGCGGCGGGCCGTTTCAGATTCCGTTCGAGGTCTTCCTGCCGGAAACGCTCGACGGCTTCGTGCCCGCCGAGAAGAACTTTTCCCAATCGCGCCTCGCCAACGGGGCCACGCGTCTCCAGCCCGTCACGATGCTCACCGGCCAGGCCGCCGGGGCCATCGCCGCGCTCGCCGTGAAGCAGGGGGTGCAGCCGCGCGCGCTCAACCCCAGACACGTTCAAGCCGCGCTGCTCGATGCCGGCTGCACGCTCATCCAGCGCTGGCAGGCCGACGTGCCCTGGGGCACGCCGCTCTGGCGCGCGACGCAGCTTCTCGCGCTCCACCAAGTCATGGACCGCCCCGGCGCAATCGAGCGCGACAACCGCATCCCGCTCGCGGCGCACGCGCGCTGGGGCGTCAACGAGCCGCTCAAGCGTGAGGAACTGCGCATCGCGCTGGGACGACTCGCGGAATTGAAGGGCCTGCGCGCCCCGCTTCCGCCTCCGGGCGCCGGCGCAGTGGTCGCGGCGGGTGAATTGGAAGCGGCGCTCACGTCGGTGGCCGCCTCGTGGGGCGGCCTCGCGCGGGCCGCGAAGTTATCCGATCCCGCGAAAATCACGGCCGGCGAGTTCGCCCTGCTGGCTGCCCGCGTCCTTTTGCTCCCGGACTCAAAATAGATTCCCGCATGAAATCGCGCGCGCTCCACACGGTGGTCTCGTTCACGCTGCTCTGTGCCCTCAGCGCCTCGCTGCTGGCCGCCGATGCGCCCGCCGCCAAGGGCGCGTTGACGCCAGAGGAAACGAAGCAGATTGAGGCCGCCAAGGCCGCCGTGCTCAGAATGCCCGATGGCAAGGCGGCCACCGCCAAGTTTAACGCGGCGCGCAAGGCGTATCAACTCGACCGCGCCAAGTTCCCCGCCGAGCGCAACAAGGACGTGGCCGTCGAGTTCCGCAAAGCCACCAAGGAATATGAGGACGCGATGCGCAAGGCGATGCTCGCGCAGAATCCCGCGGTCGCGCCGCTGCTCGCGAAGGCGGACGCGCAGGCAAAGCTCGGCCAGCGCAAGAGCAACGAAGGCGAGACTGTCGCGGACTCCGACTCGTTGAAGAACCCGGCGGTGCGCCCCATCAAGGACGAGCCGGGCCTCCCGCGCGTGCTGCTCATCGGCGATTCCATCTCCATCGGCTACACGTTGCCGGTGCGCGAGCTGCTCAAGGGCCGGGCCAACGTGCATCGCATTCCCGTCAACGGCGGCGCGACCGAGGTCGGGCTGGCGCAGCTGAAGGAATGGCTCGGCGACGGGCGCTGGGACGTGATCCACTTCAACTTCGGCCTGCACGACGCCAAGTTCGCGTCCGAGACCACGCAGCGTGCCTCGCGCGAGCAGTATGTCGAAAACCTCGGCACGCTCGTCACGCAGATGAAGGCCACGGGCGCGAAGCTGATCTTCGCCACCACCACGCCCGTGCCCAAGGACGGCATCCTCTCACCCACGCGCAAGTTCGACAGCATCCCGGCGCGCAACGAGGCCGCTGTGAAACTGATGCGCGAGCGCGGCGTGGCGATTGACGACCTCTACACCGCCGTGCTGCCCGTTCAGGAGAAGGTTGGCCGGTCCAACGACGTGCATTACCAGCCCGAGGGCTATGAAGTGCTCGCCAAGGTGGTGGCCGCGAGCATCGCCGCGCAGTTGCCGAAACAGTAGGCGCACAGGCAGGCTTCCCGCTTAAAACTATCCAACCACAGTTGAACGCAGCCAGACATGAACCGCGGAGCGTCCAGAAAGCAAATTCCTATCAGTCCCGTGCCGATCCTGTGTCAAAGGTAAGGAGCGACCCCTTCATTGGCACCTGCTAGGGGAAAGCGGTGTCGTGCCACCGCAGTCCAAAGCGGGGTTATGGATTTGAGAGGCGGTAGAACATGCGGCCGGATGGCGTGGTGAGCGTGACGGTCTTGTTCGCGCCACTCGTGATCACGGTGCCGACGTGGTTTGTCCAGGTAGATGGATT
>SIBB01000252.1 GCA_009695395.1 Pedosphaera sp.
GGCGGCCACCCCAGCGGTGCAACTGACCTACTTCCAAGAGCTGGACGTTCTCCCCTGAGCCGCTGAACGCGCCACTCCGAAAGAGCTGCTGACAGGCTGCCATCGTTCGGGCATGGTTCGCCATCAGGCCCAAGACGCCGCCAACCAGCCAGCCACCATGAACCTCACCCCGCATCCGCGCCGCGGCAACGCCTTCACCCTCATCGAACTGCTCGTTGTCATCGCGATCCTCGCCGGGCTGCTCCTGCCCGCGCTCTCCAGCGCCAAGAAGAAGGCTGTCGGCATCAAGTGCCTGAGCAACAACCGCCAGATTTCACTCGCGAGCCGCCTCTACATTGACGGCCACGATGACGAGTTCCTGCGCTTGCATCGCGCTCGGATCGGCACCGATCCGGCGGTGGCGCAGCTCATCGTGCCCGCCGCGACGGACATCTGGTGGGTGGACACACTGCATCATCTGGTGAAGACCTTGCCGGACCCGAAGATTTTCAACTGCCCGGCGCTCAAGGTGGACACCACCACGGTCGCCAGTTCCACCACGCCGGGAGCCAGCGCCTATCCGCTGGGCATCGGCATGAGCTTTCGTGTTGCGGCAGGCGGGCTGGCCTTCACCTCCAGCAGCACGACCAAATCCCGCGAGAACGAGGTCGCGAAGCCGAGCGCCACCCTGATCTTCGCCGACGCGGGTGACCTCATGACCCCCATCAACGCCGATCCGGATCGGTGGGTGGAGAAGCCGCTCGCCTCGGCGGTCTATTTCCGTCCACCCACGGATGCGACCTACACCTCTACTCCGGTGCGCGTGGTCGCGCGCCATGTGGGTCGCACCCCGTCGGGCTTCGTGGACGGCCACGCGGAATCCCTCAAGCCCAGTGCCATCGGCTTCCCGTTGCCCGCCGGCGACCCACTGGCGCTGTGGGACCGGGACTAAGCCAACGCTTCGCGCGCCTCGGAACCACCATTGCCAACCCCCGCGAGGCCCTGCTACAACACGCGGCCTTCGACATGGCACTCATTGTCCAAAAATACGGCGGCACCTCGGTCGGCAACCCCGAGCGCATTAAGAACGTCGCCCGACGCATCGCCGAACATCGCAATCGCGGCGACCAAGTCGTCGTCGTCGTATCCGCCATGAGCGGCGTGACGGACAACCTCATCAAGCTCGCCAAGGAAATCACCCCGCTGCCCAGCGAGCGAGAGATGGACATGCTTCTGGCCACCGGCGAGCAGCAAACCATCGCCCTCACCGCCATCGCTCTCCAGCAGCTTGGCATTCCCGCCACCTCCCTCACCGGTGCGCAGGCAGGCATCGTCACCGACGGCGTCCACACCAAGGCGAAGATCAAGAACATCACGCCCAAGCAAGTCCACGCGCAGCTCGACGCGGGCAATGTCGTGATCGTCGCAGGCTTTCAAGGCGAGACCGCTGAGGGCCAGATCACGACGCTGGGCCGGGGCGGCTCGGACTTGACCGCCATCGCGCTGGCCGCCGCCGTGAAGGCCGACCTCTGCCAGATTTACACCGACGTGGACGGCGTTTACACCGCCGACCCGCGCATCGTGCCCGGCGCGCGCAAGCTCCCCGAGATTGCCTACGACGAGATGCTCGAACTCGCCGGCGCGGGCGCGAAGGTCATGCAGCTCCGCTCGGTCGAGTTCGCCAAAAAGTTTGGCGTCGTGTTTGAAGTCCGCTCCAGCCTGAACGACAACCCCGGAACCATTGTGAAAGAAGAAACGCAAAGCATGGAAGGCATCGTCGTCCGCGGCGTCGCGCTCGACAAAAACCAGGCCAAGGTCACCGTCGTCGGCGTGCCCGACCGGCCCGGCGTGGCCGCGCGCATCTTCAAGGCGCTGGCCGAGGGCACCATCGGCGTGGACATGATCGTGCAGAACATCAGCCACGGCTCGAAGTCCCCGACCACGGACATTTCCTTCACGCTGGACAAGCCCGACCTCGTCAAGGCGCGCAAAGTCATGGACAGCCTCAAAGCCGAGATCGGCTTCGCGGAACTCGCCGTGAGCGAAACCATCGGCAAGCTCTCCATCGTGGGCGTGGGCATGAAGAGCCACAGCGGCGTGGCGGCGAAGATGTTCGACACTCTCGCCAAGGAGAGCGTGAACATCGACATGATCTCCACCAGCGAAATCAAAATCTCCGTGGTCATTGACCTCGCAAAGGGCGACGCCGCGATGCGCGCGGTGCACAAGGCGTTCCTCGGGACTTGAGCCGGTAAGCGCCTCCTCGGCTCGGCGGCATCGAGCAATCTGGTTCAATGGCCGAGGCTTCCACGGAGTCTTCAGTGAGCCGCCAGCGCATGAGCACGAACACCGAGCTTCTCTCCAGACCCAGCCGGGCGCTGTTGGATCGCCGCCGGTTCCTCGCGAGCAGCTCCACGGCGCTTGGCTCCATCGCGCTGACCAGCTTGCTGAGTCGCGATGGCCTGCTGGCCGCACCGGGAACGCTCCTTGATCCCGCGCGGCCCTACGCAGCGAGGACGCCCCACTTTCCCGCCAAGGCGAAGAACGTCATCGTCATCTTCTGCGCTGGAGCGGTGAGCCAGCTCGAGACGTGGGATTACAAACCGGAGTTGATCAAGTGGGACAACCAGCCGCTGCCCGGCGGGCCCGCCGTCACGTTCCAAGGTCCGGCGGGAAATCTCGCGCGCCCGCAATACGCCTTCCGCCAGCACGGGCGAACTGGGAAGTGGGTCAGCGACTTGATTCCGCACCTCGCGGGACTCACGGACGAAATCGCCTTCGTCCACTCGCTCACGAGCACGACCAACACGCACGGCCCCGCCGAGAATTTCCTCTCCACCGGCTTCGCGCTCGATGGCTTTCCCAGCCTCGGCTCGTGGGTAAGCTACGCGCTGGGCAGCGAGAACCAAGACCTGCCCGCCTACGTCGCCATCCCCGACCCGCGCGGCGTGCCGCAGGCCGGCTCGAACAACTGGGGCCCCGGCTTCCTGCCCGCTGCGTTTCAGGGCACGACCTTCAGCTCGAAGGAACCCGTGCGCCACCTCACCGCGCCCGGCGTTTCCCCCGCGGCCGACCGAGCCGCTCGCTCGCTCCTCCAGCACATGAACGCGCGCCACTTGGAGCAAAACGCCGGTGACGCGAAGCTCGCCGCCCGCATCGCCAGCTACGAACTCGCCGCCCGGATGCAGCTCTCGGTTCCAGAAATCAGCGACCTCAGCACCGAACCGGCGCACGTTCTGAAACAATACGGAGCCGATGACACGGCGAATCCCGACAAAGCCGCGTTCGCCAAGAACTGCATCCTCGCGCGCCGGCTCATCGAGCGCGGCGTCCGCTTCGTGCAACTCTTCAACGGCGCTTACGCCAGCGGCGGCAAGTTGAACTGGGATGGCCACAGCGCGTTGAAGGAGCAATACGACATCCACGCCAACATCCTCGACCAACCCGCCGCCGCGCTCATCCGCGACCTGCGCCAGCGCGGCCTGCTCGAGGACACGCTCGTCGTCTGGTGCACGGAGTTTGGCCGGATGCCCTTCTTCCAAAAGGGCGCGCAAGGCCGCGACCACAACCCCGACGGCTTCACCTGCTGGCTCACGGGCGCGGGCGTGAAGCCCGGCGTCAGCCACGGCGTGACCGACGACCTCGGCCAACGCGCGGTGCAGGACATCCACCCGCTCTACGACTTCAACGCCACCATCCTCCATCTCCTCGGCCTCGACCACGAGCGCCTCACCTTCGAGCACAACGGCGTGCAGCGCCGGTTGACCAACGTGGAAGGCCATGTGATCCGCGAAGTGCTTGCCTGAGCATCGCCCTCGACCATCGCGCCCGCCTTGGGTAATGCTTCGCCACACAACATCGCCATTTCGCCATGAAGCCGCTCACTCCCTTGAATCGCCGCCACTTCCTCACCCACAGCGCCGCGGCGTTGGCGGGTGCGTGTCTTACCTCGCCCGCCCGCGCCGCGAGCCCGCCGCTCACCAGTTTCCTCGTCATCGGCGACACGCATTTCCTCGCGGACAAAACGCAGCCGGACCAGCTTGACACCACTTCCGCCGCCTACACCGCGCGGCTCGTGGACACCTTGAACCGCCTGCCGGGCACGGAGTTTTCCGAGGCCGTGGGCGGTGGAAAAGTCCCTGCGCCCAGCGGCGTGCTTCATGTCGGTGACATCATTGATACCGGCGACAAGAACGGGCCGACCCAGCTCGCCATGCAGCGCACGGAGTGGGCGGGCTACGTCGCGCAGTTCGGCCTCACGGGCGTGGAGGGGCGGCTCAAGTTCCCGGTGTTCGAGGTGCCGGGCAACCACGACTCGCCCCACGGCGCGGGCCACGCGATTGACCAGATGGCCGCGCGGCAGCGGTCGCGCAAGAACTTGAAGGGCCTGAGCAAGAACGGCCTGCACGCCTCGTGGGAATGGGGCGGCGTTCACTTCGCCTCGCTCGGCCTCATCGTTGGCACGGATCGCAGTGTGGACCGCAAGCGTCGTTACGCCGCGATGGACAGCCTCGCGTTTCTGTTGGAAGACCTCGCCAACACGCCGAAGGATCAACCGCTCGTGCTCATGCATCACGTGGACATGGCCCGCTACACCGTCGCCAAGCCCGACGTGGACTACACGAAGTGGGAGTGGGACCCGGCGGACGTGGCGGCGTTCTACGCGGCCATCAAGGGCCGGCGCGCGGCCATCTTCTACGGCCACACGCACTTCCGAAACGTGTTCCGCTGGGACGGCGCTTCCATCCAGGCGAAGGAAGGCGTGGCGGTCTTCAACGTGGACAACGGCGCGCACTTCAGCGGCCCGGCGCAGGCGTTCTTCCACGTCGAGGTGCGCGGCGACGGGCTGACCGTGCGCGAGTTCGAGACGCGCGACGGTTGGCAGACTGGCTCGTGGACGCCGCAGATTTGGAAAGCCTCGGTCTAGTCAACCCCGCCGCCCAGCGCGGCCCAGTCCATCCTAACCTATGTTGAATCGTCGCAACCTCCTCACCGCCCTCGCCCCGGCCGTTGCCGCCAGCATCGCCCTGCCGCGGACCCTCGCCGCTGCGGACGCCGTGGTGGCCAGCGTCGCGGACCGCACCAGCTCCATCCGCATCACCAAGCTCACCGCCACGCCGATGCAGCGGAAGGTCTATCTCAAAATCGAGACCAACCACGGCGTCACCGGCTGGGGGGAGATTGACCAACTGGAGCCTTACGTGGCCGCGCTGCTGGCGAGGTCGCTCTTCGAGTTGCTCAACGGCGAGAACCCCACGCGCATCGAGTATCTCTGGCAGAAGATTTACCGCTCGCACCGCGATATGCGCGGCGGGCCGTTCATGACGCACACGCTCGCGGGCATTGACATGGCGTTGTGGGACATCGCCGGGAAACTCTGGGGCGTGCCCATGTATCGGCTGCTCGGCGGCCCCACGCGCGACAAGGTCCGCGTGTATCCCTCCGCGACGGCGACGAAGGTGGGCGCAGGATCGGAGGAGTTCTCCGGCACACCCGCCGACATGGAGCGGCACGTCCGAAACATCGCGAATGCCCGCAAGCAGGTCG
>SIBB01000253.1 GCA_009695395.1 Pedosphaera sp.
GGCACCTCACTGCGCAGCGCCACCCCTCGCGCGATGGAGCCTGCGCTGCTGAAGATTATCTGGCCTTGCACGCCATCGCTGTTTTGGCCGGTGTGCGCGAGCGATCCCTCGATGCTCACCAGCATATCGTCCATCGCAGTCCAGCGGCGGATGGCCGCCTGCGTGTAAGCCAGGCCGGGATGCCCGCCGTTGGCCGACAGGTGGAAGTTGCCCGCGCGCGAATCCGGGATGCGCGGCGAGGCCTGGTAGAAACGGGACTGCGGGCTGTAGAGCAGCGGCCAGAACGCGCCGACGCGACCGGTGCGGTTGTCCACGCTGCCGAGGCCATATTCCCAAGGCGGCTGGCCGGGGAGCGGACCTTTGGGAGCGGACATTTCGCTGAAGAGATAGTTGAGCGCGAGCTTGAGTTCCGTGTCTGTCGGCAAGCGTGAGTAGATGAGGCGGTAGAGCATCTTCACGCGCTCCAGGTCGTTGGGCAGGGATTTCAAATCGCCGCGCTGGACGGTGTTGCGCGCCTGCTCGATGACCAGCGGGCTGTTCATCATGAAGAGCGCCTGTTGCGGGACGACGGTGTTATTCCGCTGGCCGGTGCTGAGGTCGGGGTTAGCGAAGTCGAATGCCCCGAACATGTTCGGCAGGTTGGCGCGATCCACGAGCCCATACACACTGCGGCGGTCGGAGTATTCGCCGTCGGCCTCGGGGCGGTCGAGGCGCTCGCCGGGGCCGCCCATCTTGAAGTCCAGCTTGCCGCCGATGTGCAGCACGGTGTCGCGCAGCGCCTCGAACTCGAGCCGCCGCCGGTTCTGCTGCCAGAGCCAGCGGTTCTCGGGGTCCACCTGTGCGAAGCGCGGGTTGTCCTCGCTGCTCTGCTGCCAAGTGTGCGAAAGCATGATGAGTTTCTGTAGCTTCTTCACAGACCAGCCCTGCTCCATGAACTGCCACGCGAGGTAGTCGAGCAACTCCGGGTGCGTGGGCGGCTCGGAGCGGAGGCCGAAGTCATTCGCCGTCCGCACGATGCCCTCGCCGAACTGGTGGAGCCACACGCGGTTCACCATCACGCGCGCGGTGAGCGGGTTGTCGGGCGAGGCGATCTCCTTCGCGAGTTCAAGGCGACCGCTGCCGTCGCGGAACGGCTCACGGTTTTCACCCGAGAGGATTTCGAGGAACTGGCGGGGCGCGTTCGGGCCACGGCTGCCGCGGTTGCCCTTGATGTAAACGTAGCTGTCACGCGGCTGCGGCGAGTCGTTGAGCACGACGGCGCGGGGCGGTGCGCCGGAGTGCGAGGTGCGGAGATCTTCAACCACGCGCGCGAGCCGCTGCTGCTCGGTGCGGACGGTGCCCAGGTTGCGGACGCGAGCGAGCGAGGCTTCGACCTTCTCGTCGGTGAAGAGATACGCGGGCGAGGCGGGGTCATGGAGGACGCGGCGGATTTCCTCCTGCGCCGCGTCGGCCAGGCCGGTGGGCGCGGCCGGGGCGTTTGTGCCGCCTGTGCGCACGCGAGTGGCGTGCTGCGCGGCGAGCTGCCCCCAGCGCGTGTTGGCGTCCGTGAAGAGCCGCGCGAAGTTCGTCGCCACGACTGCGATGGAGCCGGGCGGCGAAGTGAGCGCGCGGGCGACCAGCGGATTGACGGGCTTGTTCGTCTCGCCACTCGAGCGCAGGCGGAGCGCGATGGGCGTGGCGGCCTTGAGGAAGTTCGTCGCCGGCAACGCGGCGAACTCGTGCCAGACGGAGAGCACGGGATGATGTGTGGTCTTCGCCTTGGCCAGCGCGTCCTTCCAGCCCGTGGCGACGGCGGGCAGCAGGTTGCGCCGCTGCATGAACTGGCCGAACGGCATCGTGTTCGTCGGGTTGCCGAAGTCGTGGAGCGCCTTGAAGTAATCGTTGATGCGGAACACCAGCTCGGCGCGGGCGCGGGCGCGCAGGCCGTCCTCGAACTTCTTCAGCCCGTCCTCTGCCTCGGCGAGCGCCTTCTGGAACGTGCGGAACTCCGGCGTGTCCTTGTTGACGGGCAGCTCCGCTCCGTCGCGCGGCTCCGTGCTGCTCGCGAAGACCCCGTGCAGCGCATAGTAATCTTTCGTCGGGATGGGGTCGAACTTGTGGTCGTGGCAGCGCGCGCACGTCACGGACAACGCGAGGAAGCCCTTCGTCACCACGTCAATGCGGTCGTCAATCAGGTCGTCCGCGTTGTTGTTCAGCCGCGGGCCGAGCGTGATGAAGCCCAGCGCGGCCAAGTCGCTGCGCGACGGTTGAGAGTTGAGAGTTGAGAGTTGAGAGGGTGGCGTCTTCTCCGTGGCGTCCGGTGTCTTGGGCTTTGGGCTTTGGGCTTTGGGCTCCTCCTCGCCGACCAGTCTATCTGCGGCGATTTGAAGTTTGGCGAACTGGTCGAAGGGGCGGTCGTCGTTGAAGGACTGGATGACCCAGTCGCGGTAGGTGTGCGAATGGAGGTAACGCGTCTCGCCGCGGTTGTTGTTGTTGCGTCGGCCCGTCGTGTCGCCGTAGCGCGCCACGTCGAGCCAGTGGCGGCCCCAGCGCTCACCGTAGCGGGGCGAGGCGAGCAGGCGGTCCACGACCTTCTCGAAGGCTTGCGGCGATTCATCGGCGAGGAAGTCGTCCACCTCCGCGAGCGTCGGCGGGAGGCCGGTGAGGTTAAACGTCGCGCGGCGGATGAGCGTGGTCTTGTCCGCGCGGGGCGAGGGCGTGAGCTGCTTGGCCTCCAGCGTGGCGAAGACGTAGTGATCAATCGCGTTGCGCGCGAGCGGCGCCCAGTCCTTGCGGAAGTCAGGGATGATGGGTTTGAAGATGGGCTGGAAGCTCCAGTGCTGCTTCGGGTCGGTGAGGGCCGCGCCGTATTTGTTCGGGGCGTCGGCGCGCGGGTCGGGCGCGCCCATGCGGACCCAGGCTTCGAGGTCTGCGATTTGCGCGGCGGGGAGTTTCTTGTCGTCCGGCGGCATCTGGAGATTGCTGTCGCGATAGCGGATGGCGCGGATGAGCGGGCTGCGGTCGGGGTTGCCGGGGATGATGGCGGGGCCGGACTCGCCGCCCTTGAGCAGGCCGTCGCGCGTGTCTAGGCGGAGGCCGCCCTTGATACGGCCGCCCTCGGCGGAGTGGCACTTGTAACAATCCTTGACCAGCACGGGCCGGATTTTTTTCTCGAAGAAATCGGTCTGCGCCGGCGTGAGCTTGGGCGCGGGCGCGGCGGGGAGGCTGGCGGCGAAGGCGAGCAGGCCGCAAGCGAGCGCGGTGGTGGGAAGGCGAAGCATCTGCATGGCGGCAATGAGGCTTTTGTTGCCAGCACCATGCCCGCCTGCTGGAAGAAACGCAACGGAGGGAAAGACCTGATACAGAAGTCAGCCAGACCCCGGACATCGCTGGCTCCTGCTGGCAGACTTCTCCCACCCTCGAACAGCCTATCTATTGACTTTGTGACGGCGAGGCCGGATAAGTTGCGCCCGCAAATGAAAGCAAACCATTCCAACGAGCCGCCGCGGATTCAGGCGGCTGGTTTCACCCTCATCGAACTGCTCGTCGTCATCGCCATCATCGCGATTCTGGCCGGGATGTTGCTGCCGGCACTGGCTCAAGCGAAGACCAAGGCCGGAGGCGCGAAGTGCATGAACAACGTCAAGCAGCTCGTCTTGGGCTGGAGTCTCTACGCGTCCGATCACGACGCCCGGCTGCCGCGAAACGGAGACGGTGGAGCTGCCGGTGATCCCACGAATCCCGGCTGGGTTCGAGGTTGGTTGAATCGCGGGACGAGCACGCCGGACAATGTGAACGAGGATTATTTGGTGGGTGAGTCCCAGCGAGCCAACGGTTCGATGGGTGTTGGATACGTGATCAACGCGCGCACTTACAAATGTCCGAATGACAAGAGTGTGGACCCCGGCGGGCTGGGAGCGCGCGTTCGGACTATCTCGATGAATGGCTGGATGAATCCAGGCCGTGGCACGGGCACTGTTGGGGTCAACAACGGCCAGTTGGTTTTCCGGCGTGAAACGGACATTCTCAAGCCCACCGACATGTTCGTCACGGTGGATGAGCGAATTGGCAGCATTAACGACGGGTGGTTCGCCATCTCAGTGGAGGGCTGGACTGCGGCAGCCATGAACATGACTGCGGTGGGCATAACCGACTTTCCAGCCAACTATCACAACATGGCCACGGCCTTCTCCTTCGCTGATGGCCACGCGGAGATGAAAAAATGGACTGATCCGAGAACTATCCCGCTGGCAGAACCGGGTGCCGGGTTCCAAGCTTTTAGCGGCAATATGGATACGGTCTGGCTGATGACCCACTCCACGAGCTTTTAGGCGGTTGAAGTTTCCCCCGTGTTTCCCATGAAGCCATTCAAACTAGCCGGCTGGACGTGTTTGGTCTGCCTGACTTTGGTCGCTTGCCGCAGGAGCAAGTCCGCTCCGGCCACCAATGCAGTTCCCGCAAGCGAGAGCGCAGCGGCCTTGGGAATTCAGCCGTCCGCCTTGCCAGACCATAAGACGTTGTATGCGGCTATCAACAAATACATGGGCGCAAACCAGGGGCGGGCCGCGAAGAACTTGGACGAGTTGGTGGAGAAAGGTTTTTTGAAGCCGCTGCCTCCGCTGCCCTCCGGAAAACGTTACGACTTGGACCAGCGTTCCGTCACGCTGACCATCGTGGACAAGTGACCGGAGAACAGCCTGGCTGGAATTGTGGGCAGACTTCTCCCACCCTCGAACAGCCTATCTATTGACTTTGAGCGGCCGACGCCGGATAGGTTGCGCCCGCAAATGAAAACAAACCACCCCGGCGAACCACCGCGCTCCCGAGCAAACGGATTCACACTCATCGAACTGCTCGTGGTCATCGCCATCATCGCGATTCTGGCGGGGATGTTGTTGCCGGCGTTGTCCAAGGCAAAATCCCGGGCAGCGGGAGCCAAATGCCAGAACAACAGCAAGCAGTTGACCTTGGGATGGATCCTTTACCATGGCGACTTCGATGGGCGGCTGGCTCCCAACGGCGATGGGGCAGCAGCAGGCACGACGGCAGCCCAAGCCAGTTGGGTGGCCGGGTCGCTGTCCACGACGACCTCCAAGACCGACAATACCAATACCGACTTCTTGATTGGCCAGGCTTACGTTCAGTTCGGAAATATTGGCCACGGCTACATCCGCAACGCTGGCACTTACAAGTGCCCTTCCGACAAAAGCACGGACGTCGGCGGGCTTGGCGTGCTTGTTCGCACCATCGGGATGAATGGTTTTATCAACCCGCGCGCCTCGCGCAAGACGACTGCGCCCTACAACACCGGATTTCAAGTGCCCGATCGGGAACCCGGATTCCAAGCGCTCTCACCCTCCGACACCTGGGTGTTCGCGGACGAGAACGCCTCCAGCCTCAACGATGGTTGGATCCAGGTGAACGTGGATGGGCTTAACGGTTACAACGGGACGACCCGGAGCTGGGCTGATCGACCGGCGATCTACCACAACAGCGCATCTTCGTTCTCTTTTGCGGATGGCCATTGCGAAATCCACAAG
>SIBB01000254.1 GCA_009695395.1 Pedosphaera sp.
CAACTCACCGTGCTGGAGGTGGAGCGCGCGTTGAAGCAGCAGAACGTCGAACTGCCCAGCGGTCGCATCGAAAACCTCGACCGCGAGATGACCATCCAGACGCGCGGCGAGCTGAAGACGCCCGCGCAGTTCAACAACCTCGTCGTCAAGAACGACGGCGCGAAGCTTGTCCGCCTCCGCGACATCGGCGAGGCCAAGGCCGGCGTCGAGAACGAGCGCACCATCGCGCGCAACAACGGCCGCCCGTGCATTTTCCTGGGCATCGTCAAGCAGTCCAAGGCCAACACCGTCGAGGTCGCGCGCGCGGTGAAGGAGGAGGTTGCCCGCATCCGCGAGACCATCCCGCCGGGCATTGAGATGGTCTTCAACTACGACGAGTCCATCTTCGTCGAGGCGTCCATCGCGGAGGTCTGGAACACGCTCGGCGTCGCCTTCGCACTGGTCGTCATCCTCATCTGGGTTTTCCTTGGCAGCGTGCGCTCGACGCTCATCCCCGCCGTGGCGATTCCCGTCTCCATCATCGCCACCTTCGCCATCCTGCAGTGGTTCGGCTACTCGGTGAACATGCTCACCATGCTCGCGCTGGTGCTCGCCATCGGCGTGGTCGTCGACGACGCCATCGTGGTGCTGGAGAATATCTACCGCCACATTGAGGCGGGCATGACGCCGATGGAGGCCGCGAAGAAGGGCATGGATGAAATCTCCTTCGCCGTCATCACCATCACGCTCTCGCTCATCGTCGTGTTCCTGCCGCTGGCCTTCCTCAAGGGCGCGACCGGCCGGCTCTTCATGGAGTTCGCCGTCGCCGTCTGCGGGGCCGTCGCGGTCTCGGCGTTCGTCGCGCTGTCGCTCTCGCCGATGCTCGCGGCGCGCGTGCTCAAGCCCATCGCCGCCGACCACAAGAAAGTTTTCTTCCTGCGCTGGTTTGATGCCGTGCTCGGTTGGTTCACGCGGCTCTATGGCACCGTGCTGCGCGGGCTGGTGCGACTCGTGTCTGCCCTCCTGCGGCCCTTCGTGGCGCTCGGCTGGTTCGGACGCGCGGTGGCGTTCATGGGCACACTCGCCGCGCTCGGGGCGTTCGCGTGGGTGCTGAACGTGCCGCTGCTCGGTAAGCTGGAAGGCGAGTTCCTGCCCGAGGAAGACAAAGGCCGACTGCTGTGCTTCGTCTTCGCGCCGGAGGGTTCCACCAGCGAATACACCGACCGGCAGGTGAAGGAGATGGAGGCTATTCTCAAAGACGTGCCCGAGGTGGAAGCGTTCGGCTCCATCATCGCGTTCGCGCTCAACGGCCCCGGCCAGGCGAACGCCGCCATCCTCTTCGTCCGGCTGAAGGACCACAAAGAGCGCACGCGCAACGTCCGTGAAATCGTGAACGGCCCCGGCGGCTTGCGCATGAAGCTCTTCAACGAGGTCGAGGGCGCCATCGCCGTGCCGAACATTCCCAAGGCGATTGGCCGCGGCTTCGGCGCGCCCTTTCAGCTCGTCATCCAAGCGCAGGACCTCGACGCGTTGAACGGCTACGTCAACGAACTGCTCGGCAAGCTTCGGTCCGAAAGTTATCTCGTGAACGTCCGCTCCAGTTTCGAGGTCACCAAGCCCGAGCTGCGCCTCGACGTGGACCGCGACCGCGCCGCCGCGCTCGGGGTCAGCATCGAGGACGTCTCGCGCACACTGCAAATCCTCTTCGGCGGCCTCGACCTCAGCCGCGTGAAGCTCGACGGCAAGCAGTATCAAGTCATCACGCAGCTCCAGCGCTCCTCCCGCCTCACTCCGCAGGACCTCGACCGGCTCTACGTGCGGAACAAGGACGGGCAGCTCATTCAACTCAGCGCCATCGTGCGCCGCGAAACGGGCAGCGCGCCGAATGCCATCGAGCATTTCAACCGCATGCGCAGCGCGACGATTTCTGGTTCCCTCAACGGCGTCCCACTCGGCACGGCGATTGACCGCGTCGAGGCATTGGTGAAAGCGGACTTGCCCCCCGGCTTTCTCTACGACTGGACGGGCGAATCGAAGGAGTTCAAGAACGCGTGGCAGGAGTTCCTCGTCGTGCTCGTGCTCGCGCTCATCATCACCTACATGGTGCTGGCAGCGCAGTTCGAGAGCTTCCTGCATCCGCTCACCGTGCTGCTGTCCGTGCCGCTCGCGGGCGTCGGCGCGCTCGGCCTGCTGTGGCTCGTGGACTATCTCGGGAAGACCGGCGTCATCAAGGAAGTGCCGGCGATGAACATCAATCTGTTCAGCCTCATCGGCTTCGTGCTGCTCGTCGGGCTGGTCACGAAGAACGCAATCTTGCTCGTCGAGTTTGCCAACCAGGAAGTCGAGAAGGGCGTGGACCCGCGCGAGGCCATCGTGAACGCGGGCACCGTGCGCCTGCGGCCCATCCTGATGACGGCGCTCTCGACCATCGCGGGCATCATCCCCATCGCCATCGGCATGGGCGCGGGCGCGGAAAGCCGCCGGCCGATGGGCGTGTGCGTCATCGGCGGCATGGTGAGCAGCACCTTCCTGACGCTGTTCGTGGTGCCGATGGTCTATACCGCTTTCAGTGCCGTGGCGGGGAAGTTCTCGAAGCCCGCTCCCGTGAAGGCTCCGTCCCCTGCCCCGCCCGCTGAGGCGATTCCGGCAAAGTAGTCATGGAAATGCTCCGTGCTCCTGTGCCAGCCGACTGGCTGCCGCGCGTGCTGGCGAACTTGCCCGCCGTGCTCGTGGACCATGCGCATCTCGAACGCAAGGCCGCCACCACGGCCATCACTCTGGAGCGCTATCACGATCTCTTCGGGCGCGTCGAGGAGCTGAACGCGATCGCCATCGAGGAGATGCAACACTTCCAGCTCGTCCTCGCACTGCTCAAGCGCCGCGGCATCCCCTTCGCGCAGCCTCATCCCAGCCCGTGGATTTCCGGCCTCATGCACGCGATGCGAAAGGGCATGCGGTTGCAGGTCATCGACCATCTCATCTGCTGCGCGATCATCGAGGGCCGGAGCTGTGAGAAGTTCCAGATCCTCTCCCGTGAACTGACGCACGACCCTGAGCTCGCTGCGTTCTACGGCAGCCTTGTCGAGTCCGAGGGCAACCACTACGCCACCTACCTCCTCATGGCCCGCGCGATAAACGCCGCTGAGACCGCGTGCCGCCTCGACTTCTTCCTCGATCTTGATGCGGAACTCATCCGCCAGCCCCACGACTTGGCGATTCTGCACTGATGCCGCCGTGTGCGCGCCTCACACCTGCTTGGTCAAACTCACTCCCAGCTTCAGCAGCTTCTGCACGTCTGCATCTGATTGCGCCTCGGCGTAGATGCGCAGGATGGGTTCGGTCCCGGAGCCGCGCAGCATGAGCCACGATCCGTCTGCACCGCAGAACTTCACACCGTCGTAGCTCTTCACTTCCTTGAGCTTGGACTTGTTCAACTTGTCGGGCGGGTGCGTTTTGCAGAACTGCATCAACGCAGCGCGTTTCTCCAGGGGGAAGTGCGTGTCGATGCGCCCGTAGCGGTGTGGGCCGTAGTCCTTTTCCAGTTGCGCGAGCAGCTTGGTCAGGGGCTTGCGCTCGGTGGCGAGCATCTCCAGCAGCATGAGTCCAGCAAGAATTCCATCGCGCTCCGGGACGTGGCCGGGGAAACCGATGCCGCCGCTCTCCTCGAAGCCCAGCAGCACGCCGCCCTTGATGATCTCGCTCGCAATGTATTTGAAGCCCACGCCGGTCTCAACGAGGTCAAGGCCGAGGCCGGCGCACATCTTGTCCACCATCGAAGTCGTGGTGAGGGCTTTCACCACGCGGCCCTTCTGGCCTTTGTTGACGGCGTAGTGGCGGAGTAGCAGGCAAATGAGCTGGTGGGTGGAGAGTGGGTTGCCGCGCCCGTCCATGCCGCCGACGCGGTCGGCGTCGCCGTCGGTGACGAGGCAGAGGTCGTGCGGGTGCTTGGCGAGGTAGGCCATGCTGCGGCCGTAGTTCTTCGCGATGGGCTCGGGGTTGATCCCGCCGAAGAAGGGGTCGTGCGCGGCGTTGAGCGTGGTGACTTTGCAGGTGGTGCCGGCCAGCAGGCGGTCGAAGCAGCCGGCGCCCACGCCGAAGAGGGCTTCGTGGGCGAACTTGAGCTTCGACTTGGCGATGAGCTGGAAGTTCACGAGCTTCTTCAACGCCGCGTAGTAGGGGGGGCAGATGTCCTTCACCGTGATGTGGCCGGACTTCACGGCCTCGGCGAAGGGCATGACCTGAACGGGGGACTTGTTCAGCAGCGCCTCCACTCCGGTGCAAACTTCCGGAGGCGCGGAGCCACCGAAGTGAGCCTTGAGTTTGAAGCCGTTGAAGATCGCGGGGTTGTGGCTCGCGGTGATCATCACGCCGCCGATACCTCCCTGCTTCTTCACAGTCCAAGAGACCGCGGGCGTGGGCGTGGGGCGGTCGGTGAGCGTGACGATGAAGCCGTTCGCCGCAAGAATCTCCGCCGTGCGCTGGGCAAACTGCTCGGAGAGGAAGCGCCGGTCATAGCCGACCACGGCGTGGTTCGTGACGCCGGCGACCGAATTCGCGTTCCAGTAATCCGCGGTGGCTTGGGCGACGCGGCTGAGGTTCTCGAAGGTGAAGTCTTCCGCGATGACAGCGCGCCAGCCGTCGGTTCCGAATTTGATTTTGGCCATAGAGCAAAGGGTGCCCGCGGATAACAGGGATTACACAGATAGATGCAAACTGGCGGCATCCGGCTTCTCACACTGCAAGTCTGCCAGCGCCGGGTCGTTCTTCTCCGCAAGGCGACGCATCTTCTTCACCGCCGCCTTGAGGCTGTGCTGGCCGAAGATGCCCGTGCCACTCACGAAGACGTCCGCGCCGGCGCGGGCGCATTCGCCCACGGTGTCGAAGGTGATGCCGCCGTCCACCTCGATGTGATAATCGAGGCCGAGCTTGTGCTTCCAAGCGGCGGCCTGCTGGATCTTCGGCACGCACTCGTGGATGAAGGGCTGGCCGCCGAAGCCAGGGTTCACCGTCATCACCAGCAGCAGGTCAATGTGCTCGAGGAACGGCCGGACATTCTCGATGGCCGTGGGCGGGTTGACAGCAAGGCCGACTTTCTTTCCCAGCGATTTAATTTTCCACAGCAGCCCCTCGACGCGCTCGCCCAGCTCGACGTGGACGATGATCTGGTCCGCGCCGGCCTTCACGAAGGGCTCGAGCAGGATTTCCGGCTTCGAGCACATGAGATGCACGTCGAAGAACTTCTTCGTGAGCGGGCGGAGCGCCTCCACCACCTGCGGGCCGAAAGAGAGGTTCGGCACGAAGTGACCGTCCATGATGTCCAGGTGCAGCCACTCAGCGCCGGACTGGTCGAAGCGTTGGGTGTCCGCCGCGAAGCGCCCGTAATTGGCCGCCAGCAGCGACGGTGCGATAATCATGCAGGTGAGGCTAGCGGGCAGACAGTGGAGGGTCAACTTGCACGCGGCGTGTGCATGCATGCGTTGCGCGCGTGCGAGGTTGAAAATCCACCACCGTGTCCGCACTG
>SIBB01000255.1 GCA_009695395.1 Pedosphaera sp.
GATACGCCCACAACCCCTCCGGCTTGTATTTGCGGTTCGTCCACTCGGCGCCGAGACCGCCGCTGGTCTTCACCACCACACCGTCCTCCGCCGACCACTTGTCCGCATTGGACTTGGTGAGCTCCTTCACGCGCGCCTCGTCGGGCCACGGCGCGCGGCCGGCGATCCATTGTTTGATCCAGCCGATTTGTTCCGTGGTGAGTTTGTCCGCCTCCTTCGGCGGCATTGGAGTCCAATTGTCGTCCGCGTGCAGGCGCGTGACGGCGAGATAGAGCGGACTTGCATCAGGCTTGCCGGCGACGACGGAGGGCTTCTCACTCTCGCCACCCTTGAGCAGGCCCGCGCGCGTGCGCATATCGAAGCCACCCTTGATTTTCTTCTCGTCGTTGCCGTGGCACGCGAGGCACTTCTCGTGGAACAGCGGCGACACGCGCCGGACGAACAGCAGTTCGGCGTTTTCGTCGTTCGCTTGAAGAACGCAGGTCGTGGCGAGCAGCAGACCGATGATTTTTTTTGGGATGAACCTCATGGTCAGTTCGCGCATTCTTCAACCCGATCTACTTCCCCGCCATCCCGAGCTGGTCGAAGAGGAACGCGAAGACGTCGGCTTTCTGCGCGATTCGCTCCGTGAGCGCGGTTCCCATTCCGTGGCCGGACGCCGAACTCAGCCGGACGAGAATTGGGTGCCCGGAGGCGGTGGCGGCTTGCAGACGTGCGGTCATCTTGCGGGAGTTCGCGGGGTTGACGCGGCCATCGGTTTCGCCGGCGAGGAAGAAGGCGGCGGGGTATTTCGTGCCGTCGTTGACGTTGTGAAAAGGCGAGTAGGCGTGGAGCGCGCGAAACTGTGCGGGGTCTTTGACCGTGCCGAATTCGGTGACGTTGAAGGCACCGTTCGGGTCGAGTTCCACGCGGAGCATGTCGTAGATCCCAACGTGCGCGACCACGGCGCGGGCGAGTCCGGGGTGCTGCGTTAGGAACGCGCCCACGAGCAGGCCGCCGTTGCTGCCGCCTTCGACGGCGAGTTTGTCGGGGCGCGTGTAGCCGCGCGTGACGAGATGCTTCGCGCAGGCGGCGAAGTCGTCGAACACGTTTTGCTTCTTGGTGAGGTTGCCCGCGAGGTGCCAATCCTCGCCGTATTCGCCGCCGCCACGGATGTTGGCGATGACGTAGATGCCGCCGCGGTCGAACCACAGGCGCTGCTCGAAATTGAACCCTGGCCTCATGCTGTGGCCGTAGCCTCCGTAGGCATAGAGGAGCGTGGGGTTGTTGCCATCGAGTTGGGTGCCTTTGCGGCGCAAAATGTTGACGGGGACTTTCGTGCCGTCCTTGCTGATGGCGAACTCGCGCACGGCCTCGATGTCTCTCAAGTCCACGGGCGAGGTGTTGAAGAGCGCGGTCTTCTTCATGCTCCCGACGGCGGGGTCGTAGAGCATCCAAGCGGCGGGCGCGACGTAGCTGGTCTGGCGAAACAGGATGTGGCCCTCCACAGCGATAAGCCCGCCCACGCCGGATGCTTCGGGCAGCGGCAGGATGCGCGCGTCCTTTCCATCCAGCGTGAACTGCCGGATGCGTGACGGCCCACCGAGGAGGTCGGAAACGAAAAGGAACTTCGCGGTGAGCGTGAGTCCCTCGATGACCGCGTCGCTCTCGGGCACGAGCACTGCGGCGTCGCGCAAGTGACCGGCGATGGGCAGGCGCAGGACTTGTCCGCGCGGGGAGTTCTTCACCGAGCGGAGAAAGAGCGCCGCGCCATCGTGACTGAACTCCACTTCCTTGATGCCGTCTTCGTGCCGGGTGATTTGCCGCCACGCCGCTCCGGCCTTCGTCTCGCGGACGTGGTGGGCGAACTCGCCGCCGTCACCATTGGCCACGCTCGCGAGCAGCCAGTCGCCGTCTTTGGAGGTCGAGAGGTCAATCTCCGCGATGCGCGGGAAATCGCGGCCGGAGGAGTAGGTATCTTTGCTCTCCGGTGTCCCGAGTTGGTGAAAATAAATCTGCTGGAAGAAGTTCAAGTCGGCCTCGGGTCGCTCGCCCTTGTGTGGATAGCGGGTGTAGAAAACCGCTGCGCTGTCGGGCCTCCACGCTGCGCTGCCGCCGCCGGTGGGGTATTGCACACGGACGATGCGGTCGGGCAAACGCTCGCCGCTTTCGGTGCGGTAGAAATGGAGCGTGCCCTCCTCACTGCCATGTTCGGAAAGGCAGACGGCGATCAGTTTCCCATCGGGCGACGGCACGAACCAATCCATCGCGACCTGACCCTTCGGTTCGATCTCGTTCGGATCGAGCACGACCTTTTCCGATGCCAGATCATTTGCCGAGGCGAGCGTGACGAGCAGCCGCTGTTGCTTCGGCGGCTGGAACTTCAGCGCGAACAACCGCCCCGGACGCGACACGATCCCGCTGTGGGACGGCGTGTCTTTCGCGTAGAGGGCCGTGAGCTTTGCCTCGATGCCCGCGCGGTCACGCCGCGCATCCAGCCAAGCGCGCGAGTGTTTGTTCTGCGCCGCAGTCCACGCCTTCACCGCCGGCGAACCGGTCTCCTCCAGCCAGCGGTAATCGTCCACGACTTTCACGCCGTGATACTCATCGGTGACGGGTTTCTTGTCGGTGGGCGGAACGGCGGCGGCGAGGGTCATGGTGATGGCGATGGTGAGAGGCGTGAAAAGAAGCAGCTTTAAGGTAAGGCAGCGGCGGGCGTTGGCGCGCAAGTCGCTCAACATCCGAGATGCTTCGCGCAACGGAGGCGGGGATATCCGAGAGCTTACCATTGGTATTCCAGAGTGAGAGTGGAGCGGCCTTTGGGCAGGGTCAGCGGGATCAACACCTCGCCAGCGTCGCCTTCGCGCACGATTCCTTTGTGGTCGCTGATGATGCGCAGTTGGAGTTTATCGATGCTGAAACTGCGCTCCGATGGCGTGGTGATTTTCTTGCCGGAGGCGGCACGGAAGTGGAAGGGCAACTGCCCGGCGGATGTTTCAAAACTGAACGTCCGCTTGAAGTAAGCCTTGCCGTCCTTGTCGCGCACGTCCTCGAAAAAATCCGATACCGCGATGTCGCCGTAATGGTAGAGGAGCGTTGGCCGGCGCGCGGCGTCCAGATGATAGCCGCGGAATTGGTAGCCGTGATCTTGAGGGAATGGGTAGTTGGTTTTTCCTTTGTAGGGCCAGTTGTCCTCCATCGTTTTCAGGCGATGAAATGGAATGCCCGGCGGAAAGGAAATCTGATCCGTGCCGCGCGGGTGAAAGGAACCCGAGTCCACGTTGGCGAACTCGCCTTTCCAAATTTGGCGCAGCGCCATTTCTTCGGAATCAAAAGCCAAGTTGATACGCTCGGGATAACCTACACCGATCCCGCGATAGCCAGCAGGCCCGCGACCTCGGCAGACTTCCGTCACGTCGCCCACGCGGAGTTCGTTGGACTGCCGGGACAATCCCACCGGCTTCTTCCCGCGGCCGCCGTCTTCCAGATAAATCCACAGGGCTTCGATCTGTTGTGCGGCATCGCCGCCGAGAAGATTCGGGCGAACGGACTGACCGTCTGGCCAGTAGCTGGGCATGATCACCGTGGGATGGAAGCGCGCGGGTTGCCGCAGATAGAGATGGAACCAATTCTTCTTGAGACGCTCGGTCGAATGCACGAGGTCGAGCGCGCTCATCTCGCCAGATTTCTGTCCGTTAAATTCGTGGCAGACGATGCAGCTCAGCCCAGTGGTGCCGATCATCTCGTGCCCGGCGTTTTTGGATTCTTGAATGTTGGCAATTTTCGGAAGGGTCACCGCCTCCAGTTCATCCACCTTGCCGAACAGCTCCACGAGATGCCCGACATTCGCTTCGCCAAAATGCGGCATGCTCGCATCCAGATATCCGCGCTGACGTTTCCCGCGCAGCAACACGTCGGCGAGCCAGTCTGGTTTTAACTTCGCCCCGACGTGAGTCAGCGGCGGCGGCAGACGGCCTTGATCGCCGAGCGAGGGCTGCGTTCCGGTAAAGAGCGCGTTGCGTTCCGGAGCAATCCCTCCAAGCCCGGTGCGCTCGTGACAAGCCAGGCAGTTGAACGTGACGAGCGTTTTGTTGATCTGTTGCTTGTCATTGAGCAACGGCTTTTCTGCACGGGGCAACGCCTTGATAATCCATCCGCGCTGTTCCGCACTGAGGTCGAAGCGCGGCCACGGGCCGGCGGCCGTGCTCAAGCATCCCCGACTCGCATTGAGCTTTGCAAAAGCGGTGCTGGGCTTGGAAGGGATGCGCAGATCGTCGTGGCAATTCGCGCAGCCGAGTTTCCCGAATTGTTCCCGTCCACGCGCCGCGAGATCTGCATCCACCTTGAGCGGTTCAAAGGCCGGAATCTTTTCGTTGGAAATCGACAGCATCGCGGAAGGAATCGGCCCGCGCGCGAATTGCGGACCTTCCATCTCGAATGAGAATTTCGGCTCGCGCCCCGTGTGAAAATAGGTGAGCTGAATTGCGCGCCAGCCCACTTCGAGTTGCGCCGCGCTGGAAAGTTCCTTCACACCGCGCCGGTCGCTTGGCTCCTGCTGGACGATTTGCTTTCCGTCCACCGACAGCGAGCCGCCGTTCATTTTCAGGAAGAACGTATAGCGCCCCTTGTTCGCGATGTTGATCCAGCCGTCGTATTTGATCGCCGTGTGATGCTGCGGCTTGCCCAGACTCTCCAAGTCAAAATCTTTCACGTGCCCCGCCCGTTCCGCGTTCACCTTGTCGCCGCCCAGCCCTTCCCACACCTGGCCGCGATAGAGCGTGTAGCTAAGCGATCCCGGCACGCGCGTGTCCTGCAGCAGATAATGCGCGATGCGTTCAATGTCCTGCCCCGCCAGGCGCAGGTCGGGCATGCGACCGGAAGGACGGCTCGCATGCGGCTGCCGCAGAAAATCAACGAGGCTCTTGTGGCTGTATTTCTTTTCCAACGCTCCGAGCGGCGCGGAAGTCTTGGCGAGCAACTCGGCTCCCTTTTCATCGCGCGGCGAATGACACGCCGCGCAACCCCGTGAATGGAACAGGCGCTTCCCATGCTCTGCTGCGACTGCATCGGGCGGCTGCGGAGCGAAATCATTCTTCCTCAGCGACAGCAAGAAATGGGTGAGCTCCGTGGTGGCCTGCTGCCGTTCCTCCTCGCCCAAGTGCTTCAGCACATCCGGCATCGTGGTGCCGGGCTTGGTCCCGTGCGGCGCGCGGATGAATGCCTCCAAGAAACTCGGGTTCACCCGGGAACCCACCTCGGCGAGCCGCGGGGCTTTCTTGGAGCGAGCCGCTAGGGATGCGTCGCCCGTGTGGCACGCGATGCAGTTCAGTTCCTCGATCAACACCAGTCCCTTCAGCTCCGGATCTAGTTTGCTGGAGGTCAGCCCAGGAACGCTCACCTCTGCGAACACCGCCGGGCCTGTGCTGAGTAGCGCTATGGCTCCGATGGCGAACCACCAGCGGAGCGTCAACGCGCCGTTAAAATGTCTCCTGCCCACTATTGCTCGGCTGCA
>SIBB01000256.1 GCA_009695395.1 Pedosphaera sp.
CGTGCGCCACGGCGCGGCGTCCACGTGGCAGTGGCGGCAGGCTTGGTTGCACTTGCGCCCCACGTTTACTTGCAGCGTGTGCAGTGGGGCGCGGCGCAGCGCGCGGCCGTGGCGGGCGAGCTGTTGGGTGAAGTGGGTCATGGCACGAAACGCAATTCAGCCAAGGATTAAACGCGGATTGAACACGGAGAGCGGGAAGGTCAAAGGCCGCAATTTTCCGTGTTCTGGCCGTGTTTCATCCGTGGCTAAAATGCCCGCGCTCACAGCACCTTCATCACGATGCACGTCACGTCGTCTTGCTGTTCGGTGCCTTTGCAGAAGTCACGCACGGCGAGGTAGAGCGCGTCCACGATTTGCGCAGCAGACCGGTCGCGGTTGGCTCGCAGCACGCTGAGCATCCGGTCGGTGCCAAACATTTCGTCGTCCGGCCCCATCGCCTCCTCGATGCCGTCGGTCAGCAGCAGCGCGACTTCACCCGGTTCCAGCACGATGACCGGCGCGTTGCGATATTCCGTGGTCGGGCGCATCCCGAGCGGGACGCCGGTGCGGCGGAGTTCCATCCGCACGCTGCCATCGGGGGCGAGGAGGTAGCCGGGCGGATGGCCAGCGCTGACGTAAGTGAGGCGGCGGTGCGCGGCGTCCAGCCGGCCCAGGAACAGCGTGACGAAGCGCTCGTCGCCAATGTCCTCGGCCAGCGCGAGGTTGGTGCGGGTGAGCACCTCGCCAGGGTCGGCGCGATTCAGCGCGGCGATACGCACGTAGGCGCGCGTCTCGGCCATCAGCAGCGCGGGGCCGATGCCGTGGCCGGTCACGTCGCCAACGACGAGGCCGAGGCCGTTGTCCGCCATCGGGATGAAGTCGAAGTAGTCGCCGCCCGCCGCCGCCGCCGGGAAGGCCGCGCCGGCGATGTCGAAGCCGGGCAGGCTCGGCGCGGCCTTGGGAAACAGGTGTTGCTGAATCTCGCGAGCCACGCGGAACTGCTCGGCGTGTTCGAGTAGCTCGCGGCGGTTGCGCTCGCGCTCGGTGATGTCGCGAATGAACGCGACGAAGAGCCGCTGGCCGCCCAGCTCAATGTCGTTGAACGCGAGTTCCAGCAGGACTTCGGAGCCGTCGCGTTTCACGCCGGCGGTTTCGAGCGAATGACGTTGGGCGGCGGTCACGATTTGACCGACCTTTCGATGCAGCGCGGTGCCCGAGGTTCCTTGGAGCTTATCCGGCAGGAGCAGCGCGAGGTTCTTGCCGACTAATTCTGCAGGTGCGTAGCCGAAGACGTTTTGCACCGCCGGATTGGCGAAGAGGATGTCGCTCTTCGCGTCCAGCAGCAGGATGGCGTCGGGGGCGGTTTCCCAGAGGAGGCGGTAGCGCTGCTCGCTCTCCCGCAGCTCGCTCTCGGCGCGGCGGCGTGCGGCGCGACCGGCGGCGTCGCGCAACTCACGCTCCACTGCAGGCACGAGGCGCGCGAGGTTGCCCTTCATCAGGTAATCACTCGCGCCGGACTTCATCGCAGCCACGGCGACGTCTTCGCCGATGCCGCCGGAGACGATGATGAAGGGGAGGTCGAGCTTCGTGGCGAGAAGGAGCTGGAGCGCGAGCGTGGCGTTGAAGCCGGGGAGGTTGTAGTCGGAGAGAACGATGTCCCACTGGCGGTGCGTGAGCGCGGCGGCCATGGCGTCGGCGGTCTCGACGCGCTCGTGAGTCGTGGCGTAGCCGCCGCGGTCCAGGAGGCGGATGAGCATCTTGGCGTCGAACTCGGAGTCTTCGACCACGAGGACGCGCAAGGGTGTTTTCATGGCGGCAGCGTAGTGAAGACTCAGCCGCCTAACAACTCCCGCGCTTTCGCTCCGAGGTCGGCTTCGCGCATGAGCGACTCACCGACGAGAATGGCGCGCGCGCCCGCACGCTTCAGACGCAGCACGTCTGCGCGCGTGTGGATGCCACTCTCAGCGACGAGCAACGCGGCGTGGTTGGTGCCGAGGCCGGAGAAGAGCCGCGTGGCGATGCGCTCGGTGGTGGCCATGTCCACCGTGAAGGTTTTTAGGTCGCGGTTGTTCACGCCGATGAGCTGCGCGCCGGCGGCGAGGGCGCGTTCCAGCTCGGCTTCGTCGTGGACTTCCACCAGCGCGGCCAGGCCAGCATCCGTGGCGAGCTGGTGGAACTCGCGGAGTTGGTGGTCTTCGAGAATCGCGACGATGAGCAGGATGGCGTCCGCGCCCCACTGGACGGCCTCGCGGATTTGGCGGGCATCAATGATGAAGTCCTTGCGCAGGAGCGGGAGGTCCACGGCGGCGCGGATGGCGGCCAAGTAGTCGAGTGAGCCTTGAAAGAACTTCTCATCAGTCAACACGGAGAGGCAGCTCGCACCGGCAGCTTGATACTCCAAGGCAATCTTCACCGGGTCGAAGTCCGCGCGGATGACGCCCTTGGACGGCGAGGCTTTCTTCACCTCGGCGATGAGCGCCACGTCGCCGCAGCGGGGCTGGCGGACGGCACCGAAGAAGTCGCGGAGGCCCCGCTGCCGGAGGGCAGTGCGCAATTCAGCGGCAGTCACCGGCTCGTTCGGGAGCTTGGCGATTTCGAGCCGCTTCTGGGCGACGATGGTGTCGAGGATGGACAAGGGAAGTATTCAGTAACCAGAGTTCGGTCAGTCGTCCAGCGCCACGTTCGCGACTGAACACTGCTTACTCCTCTTCCTCCGGCACGCCCTGCATCCGCTTCGCCGGACATCCCGCGCGGAGCCAGGCGTTCACGTAGTCGTCCAGCGCGCCATCCATCACGGCTTGGACATTGCTGGTCTGCACGCCGGTGCGGAGGTCCTTCACCATGCGATAGGGCTGGAAGACGTAGCTGCGAATCTGCTGGCCGAAGCCAATCGCCCCCTTCTCCCCGTAGAAGCGTTCCATCTCGGACTTCTGCTGGTCCTCGCGGAGCGCGTAGAGCTTGGCCAGGAGCATCTTCATGCACGTCGCGCGGTTCTGGTGCTGCGAGCGCTGACCTTGCGACGCGACGACGATGCCGGTGGGCATATGCGTGATGCGGACGGCGGTCTCGACCTTGTTCACGTTCTGCCCGCCCTTGCCGCCGGAGCGGAAGGTGTCGGTCTTCAGATCAATCGGGTTGATGACGATGTCGCCCGCTTCCTCAATCTCGGCGATGACGTCCACGCTGGCGAAGCTCGTGTGCCGGCGGCCGTTCGAGTCGAAGGGGGAGATGCGGACGAGCCGATGGACGCCGCGCTCGGCCTTGGCGAAGCCGTAAACGTTCTCGCCCTCGATGGTCATGGTCGCGCTCTTCACACCGGCGACTTCGCCCTGGAGAATGTCGGTGACTTCCACCTTCCAGCCGCGCAGTTCGGCCCAGCGCTGATACATGCGCTGGAGCATATACGCCCAGTCTTGGGCCTCAGTGCCGCCGGCACCGGCGTTGATGCTGAGGATGCAGCCGTTCTTATCGTGCGGGCCTTTGAGGAGAAAGCTCAGTTCCAGCGCGTCGAGTTCCTTGACGAACTTATCGATCTCGCGCGTGAGCTCGCGGAGGACGAGCGACTGGGCTTCGAGGGGTTCGGCCTCGCCCAGTTCGACCATCATGCGGGAGTCTTCGAGCTGCTTCTCGGCGGCGAGGAGTGGGTCGAGCTTCTTGCGGAGGCCATTCGCCTCATCAATTGCCTTTTGCGCCTGCTCGCGGTTGTTCCAAAAAGACTCCTGCGCCATCACGGAGTCCAGCTCCGCTAAGCGTTTCTGCGTGCCGGGTAAGTCAAAGAAACCTCCGTAACTGCGCGAGCTTCTCGGCGGTGGCGACTAACTGGACTTTCACTAGGTCGAACATCGGGCGGGAGCGTAGAGGGAAAGTGGGAAGGCGGGAAAGTGAGAAAGTGAGCGGGGCATAATTCTCTCCCACCTGCTCACCTGCTCAATTACCCGCACCTTTCTCTAGCCGCGCCGCGCCGCGAGCCGCTACGCTGCTCCCCGCCCATGCGCGCCCGTGCTCTCATCCGAATCGTCCAGCTCGGCATCAAAAGCCTCCTACTGCACAAGATGCGCTCCGGCCTGACGATGCTGGGCATCATCTTCGGCGTCTGCTCGGTCATCGCGATGCTCGCCATCGGCGAGGGCGCGAGCTACGAGGCACAGGAGGCCATCAAGAAGCTCGGCTCCAGCAACATCATCCTGCGCAGCATCAAGCCGCCGCAGGACTCGAAGGCCAACGCCGGCCGCAGCTACGTCAACGAATACGGCATCACCTACGGCGACGTCACGCGGCTGGAGAGCACCATCCCCGGCATCAAACGCGTCCTGCCCATGCGCATCATCCGCGACGAGGTCCGCTTCAACACCCACGTCCAGCAGGCCCAAATCATCGGCACGCACCCGATTTACGCCGAGCTGAACGGCGTGGACATCATGCGCGGACGCTTCCTCACGGAGATCGACGAGATCCATCACAACAACGTCTGCGTGCTCACCGTGAGCCTCGCGGAGAGCTTGTTTCCCTACCAGGACCCGCTCGAACAGGAAGTGAAGATCGGCTCCGACTACCTCACCGTCGTCGGCCTCGTGCGCGAGCGCGGCACGGCGGACAAGCGCCCACAATCCGGCCAGATGGAGGGCCAACCCCTCGACAGTAATCTCTACGTGCCCCTCGCCACGACCAAGAGCCGCTTCGGCGAAACCATCTTCAAGCGCAGCGCCGGCTCCTACGAGGCCGAGAAGGTCCAGCTCCACCAAGTCACCGTGCAGTTCAAAACCGTGGACGATGTCGAGGTGGCCGTGCCGATGATTCGCACGCTCTTCAAACGCTTCCATCCCAAGACCGACTACGAGGTCATCGTGCCGCTGGAGCTGCTGCGGCAGGCCGAGGCCACCAAGCGCATCTTCAACATCGTGCTTGGCTCCATCGCCGCCATCTCGCTCATCGTCGGGGGCATCGGCATCATGAACATCATGCTGGCCACCGTCACTGAGCGGACGCGCGAGATCGGCATCCGCCGCGCGCTCGGCGCGAAGAAGCAGGACATCATCACGCAGTTCCTCGTCGAGACGGTGGTGCTGTCCGTCGGTGGCGGCTTGATCGGTGTCGTCGTGGGCGTGGCAACTCCGATGCTGGTGTCCCAGCTCACGGACATGAGAACCATCGTCACGCCGATGTCCGTGCTGGTTTCCTTCGGCATCTCCGGCTTGGTAGGCGTGGTCTTCGGTATCTACCCCGCCTCCCGCGCTGCGGCGCTGGATCCCATCGAGGCGCTGCGGCACGAGTAGCGCCCCCTACCTAAAACGGCGTTACACCCCGCAGTTGAGGCGGAGTTTTGGAGAGGTATGCCCCGACGGATTCCAGGAAGCTCCAGTGGCACCCGCGTCTCGCGGGTAATTTCCGGCGTCCCGCCGGAAACTCGGACGTGCGGAGTCCTGGATGTATCTCTCTCGCGTTGGCATTCGTGCGCCCGAGGATTCGGCGGGACGCCGAATCCGACCCGCGAGACGCGGGTGCCAC
>SIBB01000257.1 GCA_009695395.1 Pedosphaera sp.
GTCTCTGAAGCTGAATGTTTCCGAGGCGCCTGAAAAGCTGACGGATGCGGTGCGCCTGCGGCATTGCTACGCGGCGCACGCGCACGAGGGGAGGCGCGCCGGTGCGGAATCTCCAGGAGGCGATGGGGCACACGCAGATTGAGATGACGATGCGCTATCTGGCGCCGACGGCAGCGGGTGTGCGCAGTCCGCTGGATGGGTAGCTGCCAGTGGGATTGGCCGAAGGGCTCGCCCGCTTGGGGGAGTCTGTTCGTCCAGCGGATCAGTATGTCAGCAGTTCGATGTGCTGGAGGGCGTCGGGTGTGAGGGCCCACTTGCCAGCCTTCGAGGTCAGGAATTTGCGGCAACCATTCTTCTTTTGCTCCGCGTCGTTGACAGAGAGGAGGTGAATCCTGGCGGAGTAGCCCTTCACCTCGGAAGGCGCGCGGGGGATGATCTGGCAGGGAACTCCATTGAAGTTGAGCACGAGTTCGTAGGCTGCGATGCCTTCCTTCACCGTGGTCGGGTTGGCGCGCACGAGCGGAAGGTGCTCACGGACGTAGGTGAAGTCCGGCTGCTTGACCAGCACGCGGCACAGTTCCACTTGTGCCTGCATGAAGCGGAGGAGGCTGAACTTGTCGCCCTCGGCGCGTTGGCGGAGCAGGACCGCGCGTGGGTCGAGGCCGAGGAGGTTGCGCCCGTTCCAGTTGCCGTGGTCGTTGCGGAGATCTTTGAGCGCGGACTCGTGCCAGGCGGCGTAGCGCCCGTTGGCGACGAGAGCGATCTCGAAGTGCAGGTGCGCGCGCTCGGCGGCGATGCGGGTCTTGGTGTTCGTCGTGCGGCCCATGACGCCGAGCCTCTCGCCGGCTTTGACCTTGTCGCCGTTCTGCAAGTCGTCCCGGATACTCGCGAGGTGGGCGTAAAGCGTGCAAACGTCGAGGCCCTCGATGCGGTGGCGGAGGATGACGTAGTTGCCGTAGTTCGAGAGGCCAGCCTTGCGGTTGATGTAGGCGACGGTGCCCTCGGCTGCGGCGGACACGGGGTCGGTCGGCTCGCCCTTCTTGTCGCGCTGGGTCCAGAGGATGTCTATGCCCTCGTGGAGTTGGTGCCCATCAGAGCGCACGCAGCCGAAGGTGCCGGCAAGCCATGTCTTGCCCGGCGTGGGGGCAAAGTATTTGTCCTCGCCACCCGCCTCGAAGAGGGAGCGGTTCGGAGTGGGCAGTTGGAACGGCTGGGCGGAGGCAGCGAATGAGATGAGGAGCAGCAGGCAGACGGCGGGGCAGGGCGGTGAGCGCATTAGTCTTTTAGCTTCTGGAGCTTCGCTACGGTGTTGTTCAGGAGCCGGACGATTTTTACCGCCTCCTCGCGCGTCGCGTCCGGGCGGAAGAGCAGGGTGCCATCCGCGATGCGCCGGTCCATGCGCACGGTGCCGATCCAGCGGGGTTCGGGGAACTGGCTACCGATCGCGAGGCGCTTGCCGCGGTAGGACATGGAGAGCATTTCCAGTGTGCGGACTCCGTCGCGGTCGAATTGGAGGTGAATGGCGAACTGCTCCTCGTTTCCTTCCCAGAGGCGCGCGGCGGTGAGGTTCTGCTCACTGAGCGCCGCCGGCGTGACGGAGAAAATCTGGGTGGGATTCCGTCCGATGGAGATTTGGCGGCTTTTGCCAAGCGGGTCGGGGTGCGTCTCCATGTGGATCCGCAAAGTGGCGACGTCGGAGGCGACCTTTGTGGAGCCGCTCGGGTCGGTGGATTCGCACGCTGCGAGCAACGCGGCGACAAGGATCAAGAAATAGGAGTTGAAGCGCAACGGGCGGAACTTCATAGTTCTCCCAGCCAACAAAACCAGTTCGGCAAAGTAAAGAAGTTATGGGCAGACAAACCAACAAAGTTCAGAAACGTGCGCGTCGTAAGAGCTACATCAAACGCAAAGAGAAAGCCATCAAGGTGAAGGCGAAGGTGAAGGCCAAGGCAAAGAAGACCTAAGCTCAAATCCTCCGATTCCAGCCGCCCGGCGACGGGCGGCTTTTTGTTTTCCGCTGCGAGGATTTTCCGCCTAGCTTCGCCGCCGCATGAAACTTCGCTGCTTGATCCTGGTTGCCGCGCTGGCCTTCGTTGCCGGGGCGAATGCCGCCGCACGCTTTACCGGGCCGTGGAATCTTACCGCACTCAAGGCCATGCCGAAGGCCGAGTGGGGCGAGCGGACGAATCTCGTCCAGTCCCTCTACTACGAAGGCGAGCCGTTCAATGGCAAACCCACGCGCGTCTTCGCCTACTACGCTCGCCCCGACGGCCCCGGTCCTTTTCCCGCGATGGTGCTGGTGCATGGCGGCGGCGGGAAAGCCTTCCCAGCGTGGGCCGAGCATTGGGCCAAACGCGGCTACTGCGCGATTGCGATGGACTTGGCTGGCAATGGACCTACGGGCCGTCTTCCCGACGGCGGCCCGGACCAGGCGGACACGACGAAGTTCCGCGAGTTCACCGACGCCGATGCGAAGGACATATGGACGTATCACGCAGTCGCGGCGGTGTTGCGCGGCCATTCTCTGCTCGCGGCGCGATCCGAGGTGGACCGGAACCGCATCGGCGTGACGGGCATCAGTTGGGGCGGCTACCTCACCTGCATCGTCGCGGGCATTGACGACCGTCTGAAAGTCGCCGTGCCGGTGTATGGTTGTGGCTTCCTGCACGAGAACAGCGTCTGGCTGGAACCGCGCATCTCAAAGATGACGCCCGAGCAGCGGGACCGCTGGGTCAGCCTTTGGGATCCTTCGCGCTATCTGGCCGGCGTGTCCTGCCCGATCCTCTTCCTCAATGGCTCGAACGATTTCGCCTACCCGATGGACAGCTACAAGAAGTGCTACCAGCTCGTCGCCGAACGGCTGCGCAAAGTGTCGGTGAAAATCAAACTGCCACACGGCCACATCTGGACCTTCGGCGAGGTGGACCAGTTTGTGGACAGCCAGCTCAAGGGCGGCGAACTGCTCGCGACGCTCGGCGCGATGCGGATTGCCGGCGAGTCCGTCACCACCAAAGTCACCGCACCCGTCGCCATCGCGAAGGCTGAGTTCCACTTCACCACCGACTCGGGCCCATGGCAGAAGCGCAACTGGCAGTCCGTTCCCGCTCAGTTCGCGGACGGCCTCGCCACGGCGAACCTCCCCGCCGCTCGCCCGCTGGTCTGCTACCTTTCCGTCACGGATTCTCGCGGCGTCGCCGTCAGCACCCAGCACGAGGAACTCAAATGAACGAACCACTCTCCAACTCCGCAATCAGCAAACTCAAAAGACTCGCGCAGAAGCTCGAGCCCGTGCTCTTCCTGGGCAAATCCGGCGCGAGCGATAGCTTTATGAAAAGCTTCGATGAAGTGCTCGGCCAGCACGAGTTGGTCAAAATCAAGTTCGCCGCCTTCAAGGACGAGCGGAAGACTCTTGCGCCCCAGCTCGCCGAGAAGACCGGGAGCCAGCTCATCTGGATCGTCGGCCACGTCGCCGTCTTCTACCGGCAGCAGCCCGACCCGGAGAAGCGCAAGGTGGCGATCTAGCCTCTGCTGAACCAGCAATGCCGCAACGACGGCGTCGGAGTTGGGCGCATTCCCGCACTGCCCCGGAGCGCGGCGTTTACGCCGCAGAAAGCTGCGAACGAATAAAACGCTCCGGCAAATCCCAGCGGTTCCTGTGTCACTCACCCTTCTGCGGCGTGAACGCCGCGCTCCTTCCGGGGGGCAAGTGTCAAGATGCGCCCCTCGGAGTTTGCCGGTTGAATGCCTCGCCGCCAGACCCGTCGGCTTGTCATGCTTCTGCTCCAAAACGGACGCGCTTCATTCACCTGCCAAGGTGTGTCGCGACGCTCGGCGTTGAAGGCCGGTTTTCTCGGCGCGCTGGGATTGAGCTCGGCGGATTTGCTCCGGCTGCAGGCGCGGGGTGCGGCGAAGCGGAAGAACAAGTCGGTCATCCTCCTCTGGCTCGATGGCGGGCCGAGCCATCTGGAGACTTACGATCCCAAGCCCGAGGCGACCAGCGCGTATCGCGGGCCGTGGGGTGCCATCGAGACGAACGTCTCCGGCATCCGCATCTCCGAGCAACTCCCGTTGCACGCGAAGCACGCGGACAAGATGGTTTTCCTCCGCTCAGTGCATCACAAGACGGGCGACCATTTCGCGGGCGCGCACTGGATGCTCACGGGGCGCTTCGGTTCCACCAGCACGGACAAGGAGCAGAAGTATCCCTCGGTCGGGTCGTTCGTGGCGCGCACGCGAGGGCCGAACGCGCCGGGGCTGCCGGCTTACGTTGGGTTGCCGGCGGCGCAGAGTGTTTACCTGTTTCCCGGCTATCAGGGCGCGGCGTATCTGGGGCCGGCGTTCAATCCCTTCGATGTGAACACGGCGCAGAAGTATCTCGCGGCGAGCCAGACGGGGCCGGTGCAGAAACCGCAGTGCCTGGAGAACTTCACCGGCGACGCGGCCCGCACGCAGTCGCGCGTGGACCTGCTCACGCAGCTCGACGGCTTCCGACGCGGGCTGGACCGCGGGCGGCTCATGGATGCGATGGACCTGTATCAGCAGCAGGCGGTGGACATGGTCACCGGCAACCGCGCGCGCGAGGCGTTCGACATCGAGAAGGAAGACGCGAAGACACGCGACCGCTACGGGCGCGGGCCGTGGGGGCATTACACGTTGCTGGCGCGGCGGCTCGTGGAGTCGGGCGTGAGTTTCGTGACGGTGGACATGCCGCACTGGGACGACCACTCCGGCATCGCGAAAGGGCACGGCTACAAATTGCCCGTGCTCGATCGAGCGGTGGCTGCACTGCTGGAGGACTTGGGCGAGCGCGGGATGCTCGACGACGTGATGGTGATGGTGATGGGCGAGTTCGGCCGCACGCCGAAGATTAACGAGGGCCAGCCGGGCATCCCCATTCCGGGTCGTGACCACTGGGGCGATGTCTTCTCAGTCATGCTGGCGGGCGGCGGATTAAAGACCGGGCAAGTCATCGGCGCATCGAGCACGAACGGTGAGTTCCCCGTCGAGCGTCCGCTCTCACCCGGCGATGTGCTGGCCACCGTCTATCACTTCCTCGGCATTGACCCGGAGCACACGTTCAACGACTTCACCGGTCGGCCCGTGCCCATCCTCGACGGCGGGCAGCCCATCCGCGAAATCATCTGAGCAAGCGGAGGGTCCCAATGCGCCGTTTCGGGGCCATGGAAGACCTCTGAACCGGGTAGGGCCGACCTGTGGTCGGCCTCGTGATTCCACTCAGAAAGACGAGGCCGCGCACAGCGAAGACAGGGTTCAGGGTAAACCACCGCAATATTGGATTTTGAGCATTTTCCAGCGGGATTGGACTTCCGGCACGTGTGCCGGCGTAGGCTGCGCACGCGCAGGCATAGGCTGCGCACGCGCAGGGATAGGCGGCACGTGTGCAGGCATAGGCTGCGCACGCGCAGGCATAGGCGGCACGCGGTGCAGGGATAGGCGGCACGTGTGC
>SIBB01000258.1 GCA_009695395.1 Pedosphaera sp.
ACGAGCACAGCGGCTCCAGCGGCTGCCACTGAGGTGTTCAACTCCGTGATCACCGGAGCCCAGATGAACTGGTCGCTGTTCAGGTTCGCGCGGAAGTCCACGATGAAGTCAATCGTGTCGCCGGCCTTCACGGCGGTGCTGGCCACGCGCATGTCCTCGGCTGAGTTGTGGGCAGTCACGGTCCGGAGTTGGCCGGCCGAGCTGCTGACAATGAACGCGCGGACGCCGTCGCCCGCGCTGGTCTCGTGCGCGATGCGGCCGGCGATGCTCACCACGCAATCGCGCGGCGCGACCCAGCGACGGATGACAGCGTGCTGGAGGTTGTCCCCAGTGTGTCCGCCGTCGGCGGTGAGTTGCGCCCAGCCGAGCTTCGCATCGGGCCAGTTCGGGCCGCCCTGCCAGGATTTCCCGGTGAAGTGCGGCAGCGCGGCGAAGCCCTTGAGCTTACGCGCAGTCTCGTCGAATTCGCCCCAGCCGTAGCGCCACTGGTTTTCCGGCGGTGGCTTCGGGGTCTGCGGATGGTTCGCCTCCGCGTCCGCGATGAAGCGCACGGCAGCGCCGGTTTGTGCGGGCGTCGGCTCGCGCTGGTAAAGCGCACGGTAGAGAAGCGTCACTTTTTCCTCCGGCGAGCTGAGGCTGGTAAAGTCTGTTCGCGACGCGAGCGCCTTGCCCCGGGCGGCGACGAACGGGTGATTGAGGAAGAACAACGCCTGCTGAGAAACAGTCGTCTCGTGACGTTGTGGAATGTGGAGGTCGGGGTTGGCGAAGTCGAAGACGCGGAAGACGCCGGGGAGATACTGGCGGTCCACGAGGCCGTAGAGGCTGCGACGCTTGCTGGTGAGGATGTCCACTGGCTTGCCGCCGGCGAGGCGGTCGAGTTCCCCGCTGGCCATGAGCAGCGAATCGCGTAACTCCTCGAAGTCGAGCCGTTGGCGGTTTGCGCGCCCGAGCAGGCGGTTGTCTGGGTCCTTCAAATTTGGAATTCGGAATTCGGAATTCGGAATTTGCGAAGCCTGCTGATAAGCCGCACTCGTCACCATCACCCGGTGCATCGCCTTCAAGCTCCACCCCTCGGCCACGAATCGCCGCGCGAGCCAGTCGAGCAACTCCGGGTGGCTCGGAGTCTCAGCGCGCAGGCCGAAGTCGCTGGGCGTCTTCACGAGGCCCGCGCCGAAGTGGTGCAGCCACAGCCGGTTCACCATCACGCGCGCAGTGAGCGGGTTGTCCGCACTGGCGATGGCACGGGCAAGTTCGAGCCGGCCGCTGCCGTGCGTGAAGGGCTGGCGCTTCGGGCCGGCGAGGGCTTGCAGGAACTGGCGCGGCACTTCCGGCCCCTTGTTCTTCGGGTCGCCGCGCAGGAAGACGCGCGGGTTTCCGTTCGGCTCGCGATCGGTGACGATGAGCGCGTGGGCCGGCGAGACGGGCGTGCGAATGAGGTGGCGGTCCACCTCGCCCTGAAGTTTCCAGAGTTCCTCCGTGTATTTGGAGATGAAGAGCAACTCGGTGTTCACGATGCCGTCGTTCGGGACCACGGCGGGTGAGTCGGCGGCGTAAAGCACTTGGCGCAGCGCCTCGGCGTGCGGGTCCGCGAGCGCGGTGGGTGGCGGAGAATTGTTCGTCTTCGCCAGCGCAAGCGCGGCCTGCCACTGCGTCTCGATGTCGGAAAGCACCTTGCCATAACGTTCGGCAACTTCGCGCATGGACTTCGGCAGCGGGGCGATGACGGTTTCGAGTTTTGGGTTTCGAGTTTTGAGTTGGGCACTGGCTGTCGCGAAGTTCTTTTCCGGCAGTTGCGCACTGGCGTGCCACAAAGCCCACACGGGATCGCTCTGCTTCTTCGCCTGGTCCAGATACGCCTGCCAGCGGCGGACTGTCGTGGGGATGAGGTCTTGGTCGGTGAGGATTTGGTCGAAGCCTTCCTCGGGATATTTGTGCAGCTCGAACTGCGCGAGCAGGTAGTCGGTGACACGGGCGCGGACACGGACGGCGGTCTCTGCGCGGCGCGTGGCCAGCGTGGAGTTTAGCTTGTCGAGGCGGGTCTGGTATTCCTTCTCGAAGGCGGGCAGCGCGTCTGACTTTTCCGGGAACTCGATTTGCACTAACTCGTCCGCGCTCGCCTGGAAGATGCCGTAGAGCGAGTAGTAATCAGCGGTCGGGATAGGGTCGTATTTGTGGTCGTGGCAGCGGGCGCACTGGACGGTCAGTCCCATCGTGCCGCGCGTCACCACGTCAATGCGGTCGTCAATAATCTCATGCGTCAGGCCGATGAAGCGGCGGCCGACGGTGAGGAAGCCGAGGGCGGCCAGGTCGCTGCGCGATGGTTGAGAGTTGAGAGTTGAGAGTTGAGAGTCGGCTACGGCGCTCAGCGCGACCTCGGTGACTTTGGACTTTGGACTTTGGGCTTTGAACCCTTCGACGAGCTGGTCGCCGGCGATCTGGAGCTGGAGGAAGCGGTCGTAGGGCAGGTCGGCGTTGAGCGCGCGGACGACCCAGTCGCGGTAGGCGTGAGCGTGAGTGAAGAAGCGTTCCTCGCGGGCATAGACGTAGCCCTTCGTGTCCGCGTAGCGCGCGACGTCCAGCCAGTGCCGCGCCCAACGCTCGCCGTAATGCGGCGAGGCGAGGAGACGGTCGGCGAGATTTGCGATTGCTGGTTGGCGATTGCCGATTGAGCACGCCTTCGCGAACGCCTCAACCTCCTCCGGAGTCGGCGGGAGGCCGGTGAGGTCGTAGGTCATGCGGCGAATCAGCGTGCGCGGGTCAGCGGGCGGCGAGGGCTTCAGGCCATTGGCCTCCAGCTTCGCGAGGATGAAGTGGTCCACCGGCGACTGCGCCCAAGCCTTGTCCTTCACCTTGGGCAAGGGCTGGTCCTTCGGCGGCACGAACGCCCAGTGCGTCTTCGCTGACCGCTGACCGCTGACTGCTGTCGGCTTGTCTTCGCGTGAGTCCGGCGCACCGGTGCGAATCCACTGCTCGAAGTCGGCGACTTGCTGCGGCGAAAGTTTCTTCTTCGGCGGCATCTGCAAGTCCGCGCTCGTGTGGCGGATGGCCTTCAGCAAAAGACTTTTCTCCGGCTCTCCGGGGACGATGGATGGCTCTCCGGACTTGCCGCCTAGACGAAGGCCATCGCGCGTGTCCACGCGCAGGCCGGCCTTGAGCGACTTGCTCGTTGCGCTGTGACACTCGTAGCAATGCTGTGCGAGCACCGGCCGGATGCGGCGCTCGAAGAAGTCGAACTCGGTCGGCGAGGAAGCTCCCAATCCCAAACTCAAAATCCCAAAAAAACACCCAGCCCCAAGCACCAAGCCGAGGCGTGCGCGGATGCTTTGGAGGTTGAGATTTGGAGCTTCTTTGGAGCTTGGATTCACGTCGGGCATCACGGTTTCAGACGCAGACTAGTCAGCCAGATTCGCCTTGGGAAGCGCGACCACGGGGAATCCCGACTTGAGTTCAACCCGCCGTTCCCCGACGCTCCAAAGCACATTCATGAGCCAGCGCGCCCTTGTCATCGTGCCGACCTACAACGAGCGGGAGAACCTTCCCCCGCTCGCCGCGCACATTCTCAAGCTACCGACACCCGTGGACCTACTCGTGGTGGACGACAACTCTCCCGACGGCACCGGCAAGCTCGCCGACGAACTCGCCGCGAAGCACCCGAGCATCCACGTCCTACACCGCGCGGAGAAGAACGGCCTAGGCCGCGCCTACCTCGCCGGCTTCAAGTGGGCGCTCGCCCGCGACTACGAGTTCATCATGGAGATGGACGGCGACTTCTCGCACAACCCAGACGAGATCCCCAAGTTCCTCGCCGCCGCGCAGTCCGCCGACCTCGTCATCGGCTCGCGCTACTGCAACGGCATCCGAGTCATCAACTGGCCGCTCAACCGCCTCGTGCTCTCTCTCGGCGCGGCGAAGTATGTCCGCATCATCACCGGCCTGCCACTGAGCGACCCGACCGGCGGCTACAAATGCTTCCGCCGCGCCACGCTGCAATCGCTCGACCTCGATGCCGTGCAGTCCAACGGCTACAGCTTCCAGATCGAGATGTCGCACCGCATCTGGCGGCAGGGCATGGCCATCGCCGAGGTGCCCATCATCTTCACCGACCGCTTCCAGGGGAACTCGAAGATGTCCAAGGGCATCGTGAAGGAAGCGCTCTTCATGGTGTGGAAGCTGTGGTTTCAGAACGGGCTGAGAAGGTCGCCGCGGAAGCGCTCGCCCGCTGAAAAGACGAACTTAAAATAGTGCGCCACGCCTCTCTTCTCCTCGCCCTGCTGGCTTCGCTCGTCTCCACCTTCGCCGCCGAGGTGCCCGCCAAGGACCGCATCGTCGTGCTGGTGACGATTGACGGCTTCCCGGCGTGGATTTGGGACGACCCGGCGCTGCCGATGCCCTTCCTCCAAAAGCTCGCGCGCGAAGGCGCGGTGGCCAAGGCGATGACCATCGCCAATCCCTCCATCACCTGGCCGAACCACACCACGCTCGTCACCGGCGTCATGCCCGCGCAGCACGGCGTGCTCTTCAACGGTATGATGGTGCGCCAAGGCCCGGGCATGCCGCTCAAGCTGGAGCCGTGGAAGAACAAGGCTGAGCTCATCCGCGTGCCGACGGTTTACGACCTCGCGTTCAAGGCCGGCCTCAAGACCGCGCACGTGGACTGGGTGCCCACGACCAACGCGGGGACGTTTCACTTCGAGTTCGGCGAGCGGCCCAACGCGGCGAATCCCATCGAGCGCGAGATGCTTGCCGCCGGGCTCATCAACGCGACCGAGTTGAGAGAGTTCAACCAGCGCAACCCGCCTTGGCGCGATGTCTTCTGGACCCGCGCGGGCGTCCACATCGTGAAGCAGCACAAGCCCAACCTCCTGCTCTTCCACCTGCTGAACACCGACGCCATCAACCACCGCTCCGGCCCCGGCACATGGGCGAGCCTCTCGGCCTTCGCCTTCGCGGACACCTGCCTGCGCGAGATGTTTGACGCAGTGCAAGCGGCGGGCTTTGCGGACAAGGCCACGTTCGTCATCACCACGGACCACGGCTTCAAGTCTGCCAAGCGCATCATCCGCCCGAACGTCGCGCTGCGGCAGGCCGGCCTGCTCCGCCTGCAAGGCCCGACCATCACGACGTGCGATGCCGTGGCGAACACGCTCGGCGGCTCGGCGATGATTTACGTGCCGGACAAATCGAAGCTCGCGGCGCTCACGCCGAAGTTGAAGGACTTGCTCGGCAAGCTCGAGGGTGTCGAGCGCATCTACGAGCCGCACGAATTCGCCGCGCTCGGCCTGCCCACGCCAGCGCAGAACGACCAGATGGCCGACCTCTTCGTCGTGGCGAAAGATGACTACGCCTTCACGCACTACCCGACCGGCGACGAGGCCGTGACCGACCTAACGCCGGAAGTTTATCCCGGCCA
>SIBB01000259.1 GCA_009695395.1 Pedosphaera sp.
TAGGCGTTCTTGTGCGCGAGTTCCACGGTGTCCAGCGTCTCGGTGAGGGAGCCGATTTGGTTCACCTTCACGAGGATGGCGTTCGCTGTCTGGGTCTCGATGCCCTTGCGTAGGAACTCGACGTTGGTGACGAAGAGATCGTCGCCCACGAGCTGCACCTTGTCGCCGAGCTTGTCGGTGAGTTTCTTCCACGTCACCCAGTCGCTCTCCGCACAGCCGTCCTCGATGCTCACGATGGGGTATTTGGCGCAGAGGCGGGCGTAGAACTCGACCATCTCGTCGCCGGTGAGCTTCTGGCCGCTGCTCTTCTTGAACACATATGTCTCATTGCCCGTGTAGAACTCGCTGGCGGCGACATCAAGCGCGAGGAAGATGTTCTTGCCCGCCTTGTAGCCGGCGTCCTTCACGGCGGCGAGGATGGCGTCCAGCGCGGCGTCGGCGCTGTCCAACTTCGGGGCGAAGCCGCCTTCGTCGCCGACGGTGGTCGTGAGGCCCTTCTTCTTCAGCACGCCTTTGAGCGCGTGGAAAATTTCGGTGATGGCCTGCAACCCTTCGCTGAAGGTGGCGAAGCCGTGGGGCATGACCATGAACTCCTGGAAGTCAATGGGCGCGTCCGAGTGGGCGCCGCCGTTGATGACGTTGGCCATGGGGACGGGGAGCACCTTGGCGTTGGGGCCGCCGATGTATTTGAAGAGCGGCTGGCCAAGCGTGGCGGCGGCGGCCTTGGCGTTGGCGAGCGAGACGGCGAGGATGGCGTTGGCGCCGAGCTTGGACTTCTTGAAGCCGGTGCCGTCAAGTTCGAGCATGGCGCTGTCCACGGAAAGTTGGTCTACGGAGTCGAGGCCGAGGAGCACGGGGGCGATTTTCTCGGTGACGTTGCGCACGGCCTTGCTGACGCCCTTGCCGCAGTAACGCTTTTTGTCGCCATCGCGCAACTCGAGTGCCTCATGCTCGCCGGTGGAGGCACCGGAAGGGACGGCGGCGCGACCCACGACGCCGGAGGTGAGGATGATGTCCACCTCGACGGTGGGGTTGCCGCGGGAGTCGAGGATTTCGCGGGCTTGGATGTCAGCGATTTGAGTCATGGTGTGTATCAGTGATGCGTTGTTCGATGTCAGTTAGGAACGGGCTTTCCGGTTGCCCAGAGAGAGGCGGCAGTCTAGGGGGGCGCGAAAAGCCGTCAAGGACGCGGCCATCGATGTTTTTCCTTTCCCGTAACTCCGTTCCCGCGACACTCCGTCTGAACCTGCACCTATGCGCCACCAAATCATCGCTGCCCTCTTTGTTTTCCTTTGCGTGCTTTGCGGCCAAGTCCACGCCGCGCCGAAGCCCAATGTCCTCTTCCTCGCCATTGATGATCAGAACGACTGGATCGGCTGCCTCGGCGGGCATCCGCAGGTGAAGACGCCGCACATTGACCGGCTCGCCAAGCGCGGCACGCTCTTTACCAACGCGCATTGCCAGGCCCCGCTCTGCAACCCTTCGCGCTCCAGCCTGCTCACCGGATTGCGCCCGTCCTCCACCGGCATTTACGGCCTCTCGCCCGGCATCCGCGATGTGGACGCCACGCGGAACCACGTGACGCTGCCGCAGACTTTCACGAGCGCCGGCTACTTCACCTCTACCTGTGGAAAGATTTACCACGACGGCTCCATCAAGCCGAAGGATCGCGCTGCTGAGTTCAACGAATGGGGCCCCGCGCCCGGCATCGGCAAGCCCGCGCAACGTATCAACAAACTTTCGCCGCCCCAGCACCCCGCGATGGATTGGGGCCCGTTCCCCGAGCGCGACGAGGACGGCGGCGATTACAAGATCGCGACCGCCGCCATCGAGACCTTGCAACGCGCGCCAAAGGACAAGCCGTTTTTCATCAGCGCCGGGTTCCGGCTACCACACGTCCCCTGTTTCGCGCCGCCGAAATGGTTCGAGCTTTACCCCGACGCCACGCTCCAGATGCCACCCGTGCGGCCCGGAGACCGCGACGACACGCCGCGCTTCTCCTGGTATCTGCACTGGAAGCTCCCCGAGCCGCGCCTCGTCACATTGGAGAAATTGAACGAGTGGCGGCCCCTCGTCCGCGCCTACCTCGCGAGCATCAGCTACATGGACGCGCAAGTGGGCCGCGTGCTCGACGCCCTCGACGCTTCCGGCCGGGCCGACGACACCGTCATCGTTCTTTGGAGCGATCACGGCTGGCACCTTGGCGAGAAGGGCATCACAGGTAAAAACACGCTTTGGGATCGCAGCACGCGAGTCCCGCTCATCTTCGCCGGGCCGGGGATTTCCAAAGCGGCGAAGTGCGGACGCCCCGCCGAGCTGCTGGATATTTTCCCCACATTGATCGAACTCGCTGGGCTACCCACGCGCCCCGATCTCGAAGGCCACAGCCTCGTGCCGCAACTCAAGAGCGCAACTGCCCCGCGCCCGTGGCCCGCCATCACCACCCACAATCAAGGCAACCACGGCATCCGCACCGAGCAGTGGCGTTACATCCGTTACGCGGACGGCTCCGAGGAACTCTACGACATGGTCCGCGACCCGAATGAGTGGACGAACCTCGCCGCCGTGCCCCAGCACGCGAGGACGAAGGCCGAACTCGCCCTGTGGCTCCCGAAGAAAGATGTGTCGCCCGCGCCCGGCAGCAAGTCCCGCATCCTCACCTACGACCCGCAGACCAAGGCTGTCGTGTGGGAAGATGAGCCGGTGAAGGCAGACGCACCGGTGCCGGTGTTTTGAATCCAGACTCCCCTGGCATGAGTGCAAGTGCATCTGCCCAGAAAAACTTTTGACAAAGCCGTAACCCATTCCATACCGTGCGCGCCGCACTGACTGGTTGGGGTCGTAGCTCAGTTGGTAGAGCACCACAATGGCATTGTGGGGGTCAGGGGTTCGAATCCCTTCGGCTCCACCATCAGTTTGATCAGGGGAAGCCCGTTAAATAAGGGCAAAAACCCACTTTCTCTCCCCTCGGGGTCAAAACTGTCCCAGACCGCCAGAGAATACCAAAAGTCAGTTTTAACAGCCACAAAACAGCCACAGGCTTATATGAAATGCTGTTTAATTGGACCATCGCTCACTGGACACTGATTGCTGCCCCGTGACACGCACTCAGCCACTCTGCCCCGCCGCTGACCTGCCTCCTGGCCGCACGCTCAAGTTCGCTTACACTGATGAAGGCATCCAGCGCGCGGGCTTCGCGGCGAACGTGCGCGGGCATCTCGTCGCCTACGAGAATGCGTGCCGGCACATCCCGATGCCGCTGGACGACGACAACGACTTCTTCACCACCGACGGGGAGTTCTTCATCTGCCGGACGCACGGCGCGATTTACGAGCCGCTCAACGGACGGTGCATTCACGGCCCCTGCGGCGGACTCAGCCTGAAGCCCCTTCGCGTCGTGGAAGTGGAAGGCGAGCTGCGGATCGTGCTGCCGGAGGCGCCAGCGTGAGCCGCACTGGGTCGGGGACAAGAGTGCCTCCTTCACTCGGTGTTTGAACATCCTTCCTCGTCTGCCGTCGAAACGCCTCGTTGTCCAAAACACTGAACCAACCAATGAAACGCATCACATTCCTTCACACGCTCGCCCTTGCCACCCTGCTCGCCTCTCCTGTGCCGCTCTTCGCGCAGGCGAAGACCGACGTGAAGAAGGACGCCAAAACCGACGCTAAGAAAGACGCCAAGCCCGCGATTCCAAACCCCGTCCAGCCGCCCGATGTTGCAGCGCCGAAGTTCAGCAACGGCCAGCCCGACGCGAACTTCCTCAAGACCCACGAAGGCTTCGTCGCCATCGCCAAGGCCGGCGGCGTGGACGTGCTCTTCCTCGGTGACTCGATCACCGCCGGCTGGCGCGGCTCGAAGGAGATTTGGGACAAGAGCTTCGGTGGCTACAAGACCGCGAACTTCGGCATCGGCGGCGACCGCACGCAGCACGTCCTCTGGCGCATCACCAACGGCGAACTCGACGGCATCAAGCCCAAGGTGGTCGTGTTGATGATCGGCACGAACAACTCTGGCGGCGACGACGCGCCTGGCATCGCCAAGGGCGTCACCGCCATCGTGAAGGCCATCCACGCGAAGTCCCCGTCCACGAAAGTCCTCCTCCTCGCCATATTCCCCCGCGGCAACAAGCCCGACGGCGCGTTCGGCGCGGGGCAGGAGAAGCTCAAGGAGGTCAACGCCACCATCGCCAAGCTCCACGACGGCAAGAGCGTCCACTACCTCGACATCGGCGAGAAGTTCCTCACCGGCGGCGTGCTGAAGGCGGAGATCATGCCCGACTTCCTCCACCTCTCGAAAGCCGGCTACCAAATCTGGGCCGACGCCATCACGCCCAAGCTCGCCGAGTTGGCGAAGTAATCTGGTCGGGCCGCGTTTTGCGCGGCTTCCTTGAGCCAACCTCACACGCGAACGCGGAGCATGGCTCCGCGTTTTGCATTTCAGGCCAACCCAATCGCCTCGTTCACCAGTAGCACCGGCACGTTGCGGCGGATGGGGTAAAGCACTTTCCCATCCGCGCGCATCAGCCCGGCGTCCAGCTTCACCGTGACCGGCTGGCCTGCCCTGTTGCGCAACTCGCCTGTGATGACCTGCGCATTGAGACGTTTCACTAGTGCGGTTTCAGCAAGAGCAAGTGCCTGCTGCGTCTCCGGGCAGCGCAGAATTTGAAGCAGTTCAGGAGTCATGTGTTGCCCGACGAAACTACGATTACAGCGCCCCGCGGGGAACAGCCAATTTCACGTTGCTGAGTCGCATCCTGCTCACCGCAGCGGCTCCTGCGTTCTTTTCCGTAGCACTTTCGAAGTGTTTCCGTTTGCTAACGCCGCCGCCTTTTGGCAATTGAAACACACCGATGAGACGACTTGCTCTGACTCTGCTGCTGTGTTGCGCCGTGTTATTGGCGGCCTGCCGTGACAAGCCGCCGGCCGCGCCCACACCGAAGTCCGCCGCGCCCGCCGGGCCGGTCTTCCGCCTGCACTTCGCCGGTCTCGACAGTCTCGCCACCGGCACGAACACCGCCCGGCTCAACGATCTTCTCAACAACCCCGAGGCCGTCGCCACGCGCAAACAGGTGTATGACCGGCTGGCGCGAACGCTGCCGGATGTGATCTTCGGCCCCGGCTCCTCTCGCACCAATCGCAGCGCGCTCCTGCGCCCGCTGCTGGATGAACTGGCGGCCAGCAAGTTCCTTTTCGAGACTCACGACGAGCAAGCAGCGAGCTGGATGCTCACCGTCTTCCTCAACGCCGAGAGACGCGCACGGTGGAGCACGAACCTCTGGCAGTCCGCGGATTCCACGCCGGTGTCCCTCCCTGCCGCAAACCCTGGCGGCACCGCGTGGAGCACGAAGACCAAGGGCAACCATCTCCTCACCCTCGCGTTGTTCGATGACTGCCTCATGCTCGG
>SIBB01000260.1 GCA_009695395.1 Pedosphaera sp.
CTGCTGGAGAAGTTGAAGAAGACTCAGGAACAGGGGGAAAGCCTGCTCGACCGAACGATGATTTTCTTCAGCAGCAACCTGGGCAACGCGAGCAACCACTCCACGCGCAACCTCCCTGTGCTCCTCGCCGGCGGCGGCTTCAAGCACGGCCAGCACCTCGCTTTCGACCCGAAGAACGCGCCGCCGTTGTGCAACCTCTACGTCTCGATGCTCCAGCGCATGGGCATCGAGACCGAGAAGTTAAGCGCCGGCACCGGGCCGTTGAAGGGGCTGGAGATGGCCTGACCGCAGGCGGCGGCGGGAACATTCGCCTGATAATTCGGGAACAGGATCCCAATGTCGCTTACGCACAGGAGCCTGACAGTCTTGTGATTCTTTGCCTTGCTGCGCGGCGGGGGATTCCGAAAGATGGCGCCTCGTGTTCCGCCCCTTCGCGGGTGGCAGGGGCCGAAAACAATCTCGCACATGAAACAAAAAGCTTACGCCGCCGCCGGGGTGGACATTGATTTGGGCAACAAGGTCAAGGGCACGCTACCCAAGCTCCTCGCTTCCACGCATCGCCGCGAGGTGCTGGGCAAGGTGGGCGGCTTCGGTGGGCTCTTTGCGCTGGACGTGAAGAAGTATCGCCAGCCCGTGCTGGTCAGCTCGGTGGACGGTGTGGGGACGAAGCTGAAGCTGGCCTTCGCCATGGATAAGCATGACACCATTGGCGAGGACTTGGTGAACCACTGCGTGAACGACATCGCGGTGCTCGGCGCGGAGCCGCTGTTCTTCCTCGACTACCTCGGCACGGGGAAGCTGGAGCCGCACGTCTTCACGGACATCATCAAGGGCTTCGCGCGCGGCTGCGCGGCCAACGGCTGCACGCTTATCGGCGGGGAGACGGCGCAGATGCCGGGCTTTTACCAGGCGGGCGAATACGACTTGAGCGGCACCATCGTCGGCGTGGTGGAGAAGTCGCGGATGCTCAACGGGCAGAAGTCCGTGAAGCGGGGCGACGCGGTCATCGGCATCGCGTCGAGCGGGCTGCACACGAACGGCTACTCGCTGGCGCGGAAGATTTTGTTCGAGCAGTTGAAGCTGAAGGTGACGAGCCGCGTGCCGGGCTTGGAAGGGACGCTCGGCGAAGAGTTGCTAAAAGTTCATGTCACCTACGGCCCGCTCGCGCAGGCGTTGCTGAAGCGATTCAACTCTCAACTCTCAACTCCCAACTCTCAACTGCCCGTCAGGGCGTTCGCGCACATCACGGGCGGCGGCTTCGTGGACAACATCCCGCGCGTGCTGCCGGCGAAGTGCGACGTGGTCATCCGCAAGGGCAGCTGGGAGATGGGGCCGTTGTTTCAGTTGCTCGCCGAGCGCGGCGGCGTGGACGAGGCAGAGCTTTATCAGGTCTTCAACATGGGCGTGGGCATGGTGGCCGTGGTGGCCGCCGAGCAGGCGGACGCGGCGCTGAAGTTCATCCGCAGCCAGAAGCACACGGCGTGGCTCGTGGGCGAGGTGGTGAAGGGCACGGGCATGGCGCGGGTGGAGTGACCAGGGGAGGAGTTTTTGCCGCGAAAGGGCGCAGAGAGCGCGTAGGAGAAAAACAGGGCAAGCTCGCCGATGGAGTCCTCCGGCTACAGCTTTCAGCAGCGAGTTCCTTTGGGTTCTCTGCGCCCTTTCGTGGCTAACTCACTCCCGTCCGCCGCTCAGGCCTTCGGTGGCTCGGCCACGACGGGAGCCGGATTGCGGAAGAGCGCGAGGAACACCAGCATGATAATGCCTGCGAAGATGGCGGGCTTGCCCCACAGGGGCTTCCACTCGATGGCTCGCAGCTCGGCCTTGCGGGCGGCGGATTTCTCGTCGTTGACCTTCTTGAGGGAGGCTTCCAGCGCGGGCTTGGCGGCGGCGTCCGCTTTGGCGAGCGCCTCGCTGAGTTTGCCAGCTTCCTCGCCCTTGGCCTTCACGATGATGGCCTGGGCTTTGGAAGCTTCAGTGGTGTGCTGGCCTTCGATTTTGCCAGCGACTTGCGCGCCGACGAACATTCCCAAGCCGAGGGTGAACAGCACCAGCATGCCTTGGGCTTGCGCGCGGATTTCCTTGGGCGCGACTTGGTCGGTGTAAATCTGGCCGGTCACAAAGAAGAAGTCGTAGCAGATGCCGTGGAGCAGAATGCCGGTCGTAATCATCCAGCCGATTTCGTCGGGCGCGCCGACCGCGAAGAGCCCGTAGCGCGTGACCCACGCGAGCATGCCGACGGCGAGCATCCACTTCACGCCGAGCCGCGCGAAGAAGAACGGCATCACCAGCATGAAGAAGATTTCCGACATCTGCCCGTAGCTCATGGTCTGGCCGATGGGCAGGCCGCCCATTTCCACGATGCGGCTGGTAATCATGTAGTAGAACGCCAGCGGGATGCAGATGAGCGTCGAGGACACCATGAAGATGAGGTAGCTGCGGTTGGTGAGCAGCAGTTTGAAGGCGTCGAAGCCAAGGATTTGGCCGATGCCCACCGGGCCGCTGGCCGTCGGGGGCGTGTGCGGCAGCGCGAAGCTCAAGAGGCCGAGCAGCAAGCCAGAGCCGATGGTGAGGTGGAACATATTGATGGAGGTGTCGGCCTTCATCCACGTGAGCGTCAGGCCCGCCGCAATCCACCCGATGGTGCCAAGCACGCGGATGCCCGGGAATTCTTTCTCCGGGTTGGTCATGCACTTCAACGCGATGGTGTTGGTCAGCGCTAGGGTCGGATAGTAGGTCATCATGTGCGCGAAGAACATCATGTTGATGTCGCTGGCAGAGGGGTTCGCCACAGCCATCAGCGTCGTGGCGTAATACATGAAGCCCGCGCCGAGGAGGTGCATGAACGCCAGCACGCGCTGCGCGGGGAAGAACCGGTCGGCAATCATGCCCACGAAGAACGGCGCAATCATCCCCGCGATGGGCCCGACGGAATACATGGTGCCGAAGTCGCCCGCTTTGAAGCCGATGGTCGAGAGGTAGTTCGGCCCGGTCACATACCACGACCCCCAGATGAAGAACTGGAGGAACATCATGATGGATAGCAGGAAGCGCGTCTGTAGGCTCATAGGTTTGGTCCGACGCTAGGGAAACCCCCCGAACGGGGCAAGCGTTGAAATTGGGTGCGGTTGCTTGGGGACCAAGAATAGCGCTGGCAGACAATGCCTTCAGCCGGTAGAAAAAGCGGTTGACGCAGCTCATGTTGAGCGTAACACTCGTAATGTCATCAATTCACTTATGATTACAACTGAACCGGCCAAACTGACCCACAATGAGGTCATCAAAGACGCCATCCCCACGCTCGCCGGCAACATCGCCGCGACGATGGCCTCCGGCACTGACCAGTTTTCCGCCGACGACCAGCAGTTCACCAAGTTCCACGGCATCTACCAGCAGGATGACCGTGACCTGCGCAAGACCCAGAAGAAGTTCATCATGATGATTCGCGGGCGCATCCCCGGCGGCATCATGACCCCGGTGCAGTGGCTTACCTTCGACGACCTCGCCTCGACTTACGGCAACAACACGCTGCGCATCACCACGCGGCAAAGCATCCAGTTCCACGGCGTCGTCATGGCCGGTCTCGGCCCGCTGATTAAGAAAATCAACGAGTGCCTGCTCTCCACGCTCGCGGCTTGCGGCGACGTGAACCGCAACATCACCGCCTCGCCCACGCCCGCGCAGACCACCGCCCGCGTCGCGATGATGGCCGACGTGCATCGCGTCGTCGCCGCGCTCGCGCCACAGACGAAGTCTTATCACGCCATCTGGCTCGACGGCGTGCAGCTCAATCTCGACGACCCGGCGAACAAGGATTTCGTGGACCCGCTTTACGGCAAGACCTACCTGCCGCGCAAATTCAAGGCCTCCTTCGTCCTGCCGCCGAACAACGACATGGACGTGTTCACCAACGACCTCGGCTTCATCGGCATCGTCGAGAATGGTCAACTCGTCGGCTACAACCTCGCTGTCGGTGGTGGCATGGGCCGCACACACGGCAACGTCACGACCTACCCGCGCCTTGCGGACGTGATCGGTTTCTTCAAGCCGCAACACATCGTGGACATCGCCAAGGCCGTGCTCACCGTCCACCGCGACTTCGGCGACCGCACCGACCGCAAGCACGCGCGCCTCAAATACGTTGTCGCCGAGCGCGGCGTGGACTTCGTGCGCAACGAAATCGAGCAGCGCGCCGGCTTCAAACTGGAGCCCGCGCGCGCCTACCAGTTCACCACCACCAGCGACGCCTACGGCTGGCACAAGGCGGTGGACGGAACCAACTTCCTCACCCTCTTCGTTGAAACGGGCCGCATCAAAGACACCGACAAGTCGCGCCAAAAGACCGCGCTGCGCCGCATCGCCGAGCAGTTCGGTAACATCGAGTTTCGCATCACCGCGAACCAGAACGTCCTCCTCGCCAACGTCAGCGACGCCGAAAAAGCGGGCATCAACGCCGTCTTTGCTGAGCACGGCGTCCGCACGGAAAACCAGGCCAGCCTCCTCCACGGCAACTCGATGGCCTGCCCCGCACTCCCGACGTGCGGCCTCGCGCTGGCCGAGTCCGAGCGCATGTTGCCCGGCCTCGTGGACCGCATCGAGAAGCTCTGCGGCGACCTTGGCCTCGGCAGCGAGGAGATTGTCATCCGCTCCACCGGCTGCCCGAACGGCTGCGCGCGTCCCTACACGGCGGAGATTGGGTTCGTCGGCAAAGCGCCGGGCCGCTACCAACTCTGGCTCGGCGGCAACGCCTCCGGCACGCGCCTGAACAAGCTGTTCAAGGAGGTCATCAAGGAAGCCGAACTCGAAACCGAGCTGCGCCCGCTCTTCGCACGCTTCGCAACAGAACGCAGGGCAGGCGAGCGCTTCGGGGATTGGTGCGATCGGACGCTTTTGAAGGAGCAGCCCACAGCGGCTAACTGAACGGGCGCACGCTGGCCCAAACTCACAGCCGCGTATGGCCGCCGAAGAAAAACCCTACCGCAGCCTTGTCAAGGCCATCTCCTGGCGTGTCACGGGCACATGCGACACCGTCCTGATTGCCTGGTTCATTACCGGAGAGGTCAAGGCCGCCTTGGGGATTGGCTTCATCGAGCTATTCACAAAAATCTTCCTCTACTACTTGCACGAACGGATTTGGAACCGCCTCGAATTCGGGCGCGTGAGAAACAAGGACGACTTCCACATCTAGCCAGCCAACCGTTTCACCAATGACTCCCGAAAAAATTACCCAAGCCAACGTCGACCTGCGCACGCAATCGCCGCTCGACATCGTGCGCTGGGCCATCGCGCAAGCCGGCGGCCGCGCCATCGTCTCCACGAACTTTCGCCCCTACGAAGCCGTCATCCTGCACCTCGTCACGCAGGTGCAGCCGGACATTCCTGTGCTGT
>SIBB01000261.1 GCA_009695395.1 Pedosphaera sp.
CCGAGCGGATGAAGAGCGCCCCATCGGTCACCGCGTAGGAGGCGAGCGTCTTCTCGCCCAGCGCGTTCTCAGCCAGTTTCTCGAAGGTCTTGCCGGGCTTCAGGACGACGCCGGTGCCGGTTTCGTTCTGAAGGTAAATCTTCCCGTCCGCGAGCAGCGGCGAGGCTGAATAGTTTCCGCCGACCCGCTCGGACCAATGGACCGCGCCGGTCTTCGCATCGAGGCAGCTTGCGATGCCCGCATCGGAGACCAGATAGAGTTCGTTGCCGACCAGTAGTGGCGACGGCGTGTGAGGCGCACCCTTCTCCAGCTTCCAAGCGATGTGTGTGTCGGTCACGTCACCCTTGCCGTCCACGCGGATGGCGAGCGCGATCGGCTTGTCGTAACCGGAGCTGAGGAAAATCATGCCGTGACCGAAGACTGGTTTGGGGATGACGGAGTAACCCTCGCCGTAGCGGCAGCGCCAGAGTTCCGCGCCGGTCTTCGGATCAAGCGCACACACGACGCCACTCCCGGAGGTGATAAGCTGCTGCTCGCCCTTGACGGTGATGAGCGTGGGTGTGCTGAAGGAGAAATTCTTCTTCGCGGTGGTATCGCGTTTCACCTTCCACAGCACCTTGCCGCTGGCCTTGTCCAGTGCCACGACGAACGGGTCGCTGCCGCCGTCGCAACTGAAGATGAGCGCGTTGCCGACGAGGATGGGCGAGCCGCCGTTGCCGTGGACGGGGGAGTATTTCAGATCGGTCTGTTTCCAAATCACTTTGCCTGCGAGGTCGAGGCAGGCCGTGCCGTAGTGGCCGAAGTGGACGTAAAGCCGGTCGCCGTCCGCGAGCGCCGTGGGGCTGGCCTGACTGTTCTTACCGTGGTGCTTCACGGGCGTCGTGGCGATGGCCTCGGTGCTCCAGAGCTGCTTGCCGGTGGCGGCGTCATGGCACAGCACGCGCAGCGAAAGGTTCGCACCGGCATCCTCGGAGGTTGTGAGATAGAGATGGCCGCGATGCAGGGCAGGGGAGGACCAGCCTTTGCCGGTGAGTTCGGATTTCCACGCGACGTTGTTCGTGGTGTCCCAAGTGAGCGGGAGGTTTTTGGCGGGGGAAAGGCCGTTGCCGTCGGGGCCGCGAAACTGCGGCCAGTCCGGGGCGGCGAGGACGGTGGCGGTGGCGGCGAGGAGGGCGGGGAGGAGGAGTTTCATTTGCGTCGGCGCGATTGGACTTACGAAGGCGGGGGCAATTCAATTGTGGAGTGGCGGGGACGAGATCGGGCTTGGGTGGCAACCGCCTCCGGCGGGTCGTGCGGGGAGTCCTCGCCGCGCACGAGGGCGGACGAGCGAGGTAGCGCTTATGATTAAAATGGTGGGTGGCGCTTGGCACCAGGGTAGGCGCATTTCCATTCGGCCTCGCTTTGTATCCGCACGCCTGGGGTCGGGCGAGACGCCCGACGCGACCCGCCGGAGGCGGGTGCCACCCCGCGCCAGCGAATTCTACGGTTGGCCCGCAGTGGTTTGAATGCCTATCGTTCCGCAGTGCCAGATGTCTTCGATTCCTTCCCTTCGCTCGCCGACAAGCGCGGGGCCTTGCTCGCGCAACTCGGGGGACTCCGGCATCCGCAGGAGCGGTTGCAATGGTTAGTCGAGCAGGCGCGGATGCGTCCGGCACTCACGGCGGAGTGGAGGACGGAGGCGCACCGGGTGCCCGGCTGTCTGGCGAACCTGTGGCTCGTGATCGAGTGGCGCGAGGGTAGATGCTGGTTCCAGTGCGATTCAGATTCCCAGATCGTGCGTGCAATCGCGGGGTTGCTGTGTGAGTTCTACAGCGGGCAGAAGCCGGCGGAGATCCTCGCGCTGGAGCCAGGGTTTCTGGAGCAAGTCGGCATCAATCAGCACCTCACGGCGAACCGGCGGAACGTGCTGTCGCGCGTGTGGGAGGGGATACGCGGGTTCGCGGAGCAGAGGGCGTTGAAGGGTTAGATTGTTCTGAGATTTGCCATGAATCAAATAGCCGAGACATTGCAGCAGGTTGACCGGGTCTTCGTTCGCTCGCGCGGGCGACGGCTGGTCTATTTCGCGGGATGTGATTACTACCGGCTCGCGAGTCATCCACGCGTGCTCGCCGCGGTCCGGCGCGGGTTGAAGACCTTCGGACTGAACGTCGCGTCGTCGCGCAAGACGACAGGGAACCACGCGCTCTACGAGGAACTGGAGCGGGAGCTGGCGCGTTTCTTCCACGCGGAGCGCGCGGTGCTGGTGGACAACGGTTACATGACCAACCTCGCCGTGGCGCAGGCGCTGCGGGGCGAGTTCACGCACGTCCTGATGGACGCAAGATCGCACACGAGCGTGGCGGATGCGGCGGTGCTCTTGGGGACGAAGTTGGTGTCGTTTGCGCATCGCGACGTGGCGGATTTCACGCGGCAGTTGCGCGGTTTGGGCAAGGGCGCGCGGCCTGTTGTCTTCACCGATGGAATGTTTTCGCACGATGGCTCGGTCGCGCCGCTGGCGGAGTATCTCGCGGTGTTGCCAGTGAACGCCGCGCTGCTCGTAGACGATGCTCACGGCGCGGGCGTGCTGGGTCGAGCGGGGCAGGGAACGCCGTCGCACTGCGGCGTGCGAGACGCGCGGGTGATTCAGACCGTGACCTTGAGCAAGGCGTTCGGAGCGTTCGGCGGGGCGATCGTCGGATCGCGTGCCGTGGCGGAGGCGATTTTGGCGAAGAGTCGGTGCTTCACCGGCGCGACCCCTGTGCCGCTGCCGCTGGCGGCGGGGGCACTGGAATCACTGCGGGTGTTCCGCGCGCATCCGAAGTTGCAGGCGCGCCTGCACTCGAACGCGGCGCGGTTGAAGGAGCGGCTGCGCGCGGGCGGGATGGTCTTGCCGGATGCGCCGGGGCCGATCGTGCCTCTGGTTCCCGCGTCGCCGGAGGAAGCGGAACAGCTCAAGCGGCGGCTGCTCGCGGCGGGGATTCATGCCCCGTTCATCCGCTATCCAAGCGGGCCGGAGGGTGGCTTCTTCCGCTTCGTGGTGAGCAGCGAGCACACGCGGGGGCAGTTGAAGGCGTTGGCAGAGGTGTTGACGCACGGGCAACTGCGCGATTGACGCGCCGCGGTCGGACAGGGATTTTTCCCGCCTCTTTATGGCTAAGATTCAACGCGCGCTCCTCTCCGTTTCCGACAAGGCCGGACTCGTCCCCTTCGCTCAGACCCTCGCCGCTGCCGGCGTGGAACTCATTTCCACCGGCGGCACAGCGAAGGCCCTCCGCGATGTTGGACTCGTGGTGAAGGACATCTCTGAGCACACCGGCTTCCCCGAGATGCTCGATGGCCGCGTGAAGACGCTGCACCCGAAGGTCCACGGCGGCCTGCTCTACATCCGCGGCAACGCCGAGCACGAGGCGGCTGTGAAACAGCACGGCATCGCGCCGATTGACCTCGTGGTGGTGAACCTTTACCCGTTCGAGGCCACCGTCGCGAAGCCCAACGTCTCGCTCCACGACGCCATCGAGAACATCGACATCGGCGGCCCCTCCATGCTCCGCAGCGCCGCCAAGAACCACGACCACGTCACGGTCATCGTGGACCCCCAGGACTACGAAGAAGTCGCCGCGCTCGTGAAGGCCACGGGCGACACGACCTTGGAACTCCGCCGCAAGCTTGCCGCGAAGGTCTATGCCCGCACCGCCGCCTACGACGCCGCGATTGCCGCGCACTTGGAGAAAGCGTTCAGCGAACAGCCGTCAGCGGCCAGCTTGCCGAAGACGCTCATCGTGTCCGCGCCGCTCGTGCAGCCGCTGCGCTATGGTGAGAACCCGCACCAGCAGGCCGCGCTCTACGGCAAGTTCGCCGATTACTTCAAGCAGCTCCACGGCAAGGAACTTTCCTACAACAACATCCTCGACCTCACCGCCGCCACCGCGCTCATCGCGGAGTTCACCGGCGACGCGCCGACGCTCGCCATCCTCAAGCACACCAACCCGTGCGGGGTAGGGCAGGGGACCACGCTGCGCGAGGCGTGGGACAAGGCGTTCGCCACCGACAGGCAAGCCCCGTTCGGTGGCATCATCGCGGTGAACCACCCGCTCGATGGTTCATGCGCCGAGGCCATCGCGGAGATTTTCAGCGAAGTCATCGTCGCCCCGTCCTTCACCGAGGAAGCGCTCGCCGTGCTGACGAAGAAGAAGAACTTGCGCCTCCTGCAAATCCTCAAGAACCCCGCGACCGCCGCGCCCTGGGACGTGCGCAGCGTCGGCGCGGAATCCTTCCTCCTACAGCAGCGCGACCTGAAGCTCACGACCGCCGCCGACCTGAAAGTCGTGACGAAGCGTGCGCCGAGTGAGGCCGAGCTGAAAGCCATGCTCTTCGGCTGGCGCGTGGTGAAGCATCTCAAGAGCAACGCCATCCTCTACAACGGCTCCGACCGCACGCTCGGTGTCGGCGCGGGACAGATGAGCCGCGTGGACAGCAGCCGCATCGCCGTGTGGAAGGCGGGCGAAGCCAAGCTCCCGCTCGCCGGCAGCGTGGTGTGCAGTGACGCATTCTTCCCGTTCCCCGACGGCCTCATCGCCGCCGCCGAGGCCGGTGCCACCGCCGCGATTCAACCCGGCGGCAGTGTGAAGGACCCCGAAGTCATCGCCGCCGCCGACGCGCGCGGCGTGGCGATGGTCTTCACCGGCACGCGCCACTTCCGGCACTGAGGAACCTCCCCCGCTCAACTCTCAACCTTCAACTCTCAACTCCCCCCATGAGCTTCTACGACCAACTCAAGTTCACCGCCGACGGCCTCGTCCCCGCCATCATCCAGGAGCAGTCCACCGGCCGCGTGCTGATGATGGCGTGGATGAACCGCGCCTCGCTCGAAACCACCATCGCCACCGGCAAGACGCACTTCTGGAGCCGATCGCGGCAGAAGTTCTGGATGAAGGGCGAGTCCAGCGGGCACGTGCAGTTGGTGAAGGACATCGCCTTCGACTGCGACGGCGACACGCTGCTCATTCAGGTGGAGCAGACCGGCGCGGCGTGCCACGAGGGGTTCAAGAGCTGCTTTTTCCGCAGCATCCAGGGCGGCGGCGCGAGCTGCAAAGAGACCGAGCCGCGGCTGGAAACGCCGGAGCAAATCTACGGCAAGAAGGCATGATAGATTTTTTATAAGGAGAGCAAGAAGGCACGAGTTTCTCGTCGCCGCGCTTCTCGCTCCTGCCTTCTTGCTCTCCTTATAAAACCCCGCCCCTCCGCCCCTCCTCGCCGTGGAAGACTTCGTCCCCTTCGCCAGCTCTGATTACTTCATCACGCTCGGCCTGCTGGTCTTCGCGCGCGGGATGGACTTCCTCAGCACTTGGTTCGCCACGCCCACGCTCGCGCTGGAGGCGAACCCGTTGGCGAAGCGCCTCGGGTGG
>SIBB01000262.1 GCA_009695395.1 Pedosphaera sp.
TTCGCCAAGCCGATGCCGCTTGCGCAGATTGCCGAGGCGCTCTGCGTGCTCGCGGGGGTGAACGTGACGGCCTTCGTCATCGGCGCAACGCACTTCCACATGCGGGACATCAAGTCGTGAGGCGTGGTGCGTGAGGGCGAACTCCTTCCAATCCTCGAAGAACGGCATTCCCTCCATCACCACGCTGAGAAACAGGAACGACAGCGCCAGAATGGTCGCGGCGGCCGGCTTCATATTGAAACAGGAAAACATGAACGCCAGGCTCAACATCGTGCAGGCGTTGACCGCGAGGAGCACGTGCGCCAGCGCGTAATACTTCAGTCCCTCGCCCGCGCTCATCACGTTGAAAATGGGCTGGCCGCCGGGTATCGGGATGAAGATGAACATCCCCTTCCACTCGAACCAGCAGCGCGCAAAGAACAGCGCCATCGCCCCCAGCGAGACCACGAGAATCGCGGCGAAGATGACGCCGGTGAGCCACTTGGTAAACAGCAGCCGGAAGCGCGAGATGGGCCGTGAGAGGATCATCCGCAGCGTGCCGTCCTCCGCCTCCTTCGCCACGAGGTCGCCGCCCACGAGCATGACGTAGAGCGGCATGAGCAACAGAATTTGCGGGATAAGCATGAGCACCGCGACCGTCAGCGTGGAGATGAACTCCGTGGCGACGTAGCCGTTGCCTTCGAGCAGGCCGGCCGTGACCTTCTCCCAATTGGAGTAGCGGAAGGCCAGCAGCATCACGTTCTGCGACAGGAGGAACGCCCCGAAGCCGATGTAAGTGCGCTTCTTGCCGAAGAGCTTCGCCAGTTCGCTGCGGAGTTGGAGGAGAAACATGGGAGTGAGTGAAGAGTGGAAGGGTTGAAAGGGAGGTGGGCGAGGTGGGGTCTTACTCTTCAACTCTTCAACCCTTTAACCCTTCAACTCCTGGGGTTTTGCCCGACTATCCTGCATCAGATTCAGATAGAAGCTCTCCAACGTCTCCTCCTCCTGTGCGACCTCAAAGACCGGGATGTCGTCCGCCACGAGACGGCGGATGAGGGCATCGATCTTCACTCCGTCTGCGAGGGCGACGAGCGAGCCGTTGCGCGTGTCGGTAATGAGCTGCTCGGACTGCAAGCTCACGGTGGCTTTGGCGAAGTCGCTGACCTTGAGGCGCACCCACTGCTTCGTCTGCTTCGCGTCGGCGAGCGTGCCTTCAAAAACTTTCTTCCCCTGGTTCAGGACCGCGATGCGTGTGCAGAGCAACTCGACTTCGTTGAGCAGGTGCGAGGAGAGCAGGATGGTGAGGCCCAGTTCCTTTTGCAGTCGCTGAATGGTGAGGCGCATCTCGTGAATACCCTCGGGGTCTAGGCCATCGCTCGGCTCGTCGAGGATGAGCAACTCGGGGTCGGGCAGCAGGGCCTGCGCGAGGGCAAGCCGCGTGCGCATGCCGTGGGAATACTTGCTCACCTTGTCGTGCTCGCGCCCGGTGAGGCCGACCCACTCGACGATTTTCTTGATGCGCTCCGGCGGCGTGGGCGCGGTGTAGTGGCTGAGGATTTGCAGATTCTTCCAGCCGCTGAGGTAGTCGTAAAAAACCGGCGTCTCGAAAATCGCGCCGACTCGGTGCAGTGCCTTCGCGCGGTCACGTGTGATGTCGTGGCCGCAGATACGCAACTCGCCGGTGGTGGGCCAGACTTGGCCGAGCATCATGCCGATGGCGGTGCTCTTGCCGGCGCCGTTGTGGCCGAGGAGGCCGAAGATCTCCCCGCGCGGCACGGAGAGGTCGAGCTCGCGCACGGCCCAGCGCTTGCCGAATTGCTTGCTGACGCCCCGCAGTTGAATCACCGCGTGCCTCCCATTTCGAGCAGCTTGTTGATGTGGCCATCGGCGTAGAGGAAGTTCACTTCCTTCCCAGGGCCGCGGTCTTTGTGGAAATCGTCCTTGTCGTAGAAGACCGGGATCTGGTGCGAGTTGAAGGCGATGTTCATCACCACGAGGCGGTCGGAGTCCTGCCCATTGAGAAGAGAGTTCCACGCGTAGCTCGTTCCGGTTTGCAGGAAAACATCAATGCGGTCGGAAGGACATTTCCAGAGGTTCGAGCTGCCGCCGGTGTAGCGCATGAGCACCGACTCCGGCGAGGGCAGCACCGTGGCGTTGGTCACGGGGACAGAGTTGGTGCCGAGCAGCGCGTCGCGCATGAATGGCAAGCGGTTGTTGTGATCCTGCACGTAAAGCTGAAGGCCGAGGCCGAGCTGGCGGAGGTTACTCAAGCAGACGGTGCCGCGTCCGGCTTCCTTTGCCTTGCTCATCACGGGCAGCAGCATTCCGGCAAGCACGCCGATGATGGCGATGACGACGAGCAGTTCGATGAGCGTGAAGGCCCAACGATTGCCGATTGCCGATTGCCGATTGCCGATTATGCGCATGATTACCTTCCCGGTCGCATCAGCCGCCCGCTCTCCATCGAGCGCTGAATCTCCTCGAGCAACGGCGCGAGTTCCGCCTTCGTCTGCGCAGAGCTCTGCGAGTAGAACGCACCCAAGCCAGCGGCGGCGGCCCGCTTTTGCAGGTCTTCACTCAACGGTGGCGGCGCGTCCTTGCCCTGCCACTGGCCGGCGTTGCGCGGGTCGCTGCGGGCCTCGCGCATTCGTTTCAGGCTGTCTTCGATGGCTTTCTTCCGCTTCTCCGGAGGTAGCTGCTCGAAGGCGGTGAGCATCTGCGTCACGCCCGAGGGCATCGTCGCCTCGATGAGATTGCCCTTCTCCTGATCGCTCATTGTCTTGAACCAACTCTCCCACTCCCGATCCATGCGCGTCGTGCGGCGCTGGTCGGGCGGAAGCTGGTTCATGTAGTCGGCAAGCTGCTTGAGTGCCTTGGCTCGGTCCTTCGCGTTGAGCTTGGAGAGATCCGTTTTAGCGAGATACGCGCGGACCTTTTCGCCGGTGACTTTGGCGTTCTTCGCGATGACGTAGCCGGCCATCGCGAGCGCCCAGACGGCCACCAGCAGTCCGGCTGCGATGGCGATTGGCTTGTGGCGCGGATTCATCATGGCGAGAAGTTAGCGGGAGAACCGGTATTCGCCAAGTCCGTTTTCCACCGCTTCACGGATGAGAGTTTCTAAGCATGGACACGTAAAAAACCTGCGTTTATACCGTTTTTCTGCTTGCACGCACTTGGAACGAACGCTTCCATACGCGTAAGTCGCACGCAGGACTACTAACAAAACAACACTCAACACAACAGATACACCTATGGCCAAAGCCCTATCGAAATCGCAAATCGCCTCCGAAATCGCCACCAAAGCCGGGCTCACAAAGAAGCAGGCCGCGGGCATCCTCGAACACATCGCCGACCTCGCCTACAAGAACGCGAAGAACAGCTTCACGCTCCCCGGCATCGGCAAGCTCGTCCTCGTCAACCGCAAGGCCCGCATCGGTCGCAACCCCGCCACAGGCGCGACCATCAACATCCCCGCCAAGAAGGTCGTGAAGTTCCGCGTGGCCAAGGCCGCGAAGGACGCGATCCTTCCCCCGAAGAAGTAAACTTCGATTTCCTTTCAACAAACCCCGGCGCAAGCCGGGGTTTTTTTGTGCCCGCGCTCAAGCCGTGAGCCGGTAAAACTCCGTCGCAGTGCCACCAAAGAACTTCGCCCGCGACTCGGCCGTCAGCGCCCGCGTGTAGTCGTCCACCAACCCGTGGACTTGCGCGTAACTACCCGCCAGCGTGCAGACTGGCCAGTCCGTGCCGAACATCAGCCGCTCCGCACCGAACGCTGCGAACACCACGTCGAGATACGGGCGGAAGTCTTCCGAACGCCAGCCGTCCCACTTCGCCTCCGTGACCATGCCGGAGACTTTTCCCCACACGTTCGGAGCCTTCGCGAGTTCACGGACTTGCTCACGCCACGGCGAGAGCGTGCCGAGGGCGATGGGTGGCTTGGCGATGTGATCGAGCACGAAGCGCTGCGCCGGGAAGTTGGCGGCGAGCTGGATGGCGGCGGGCAGTTGCTTCGGGAAGACGAGGAGGTCGTAAGCGAGATTGAACTGCCGCAGCTTTCCGATGCCGCGCTGAAACGCCGGGCGCAGCATGAAGTTGTCATCCGGTTCGTCCTGCACCACATGGCGCACACCGACGAAGCGCGGGTGCCGCGCGAGTTCCGCAAGTTGCTCCTCCACGTGGTCATTCTGCAAATCCACCCATCCCACCACTCCCTTGATGAACGTGTGCTGGTCCGCGAGCGAGAGCAGCCAGCGCCCCTCGGCCACGGTCTGCTGCGCCTGCACCGCCACGCAGCCATGAAGGCCCGCGCCAGCCAGCAGCGGCACGAGATGCTCCGGCAGATAGTCCCGCCGCAGCGACGCAAGCTTGTCGGACATCCACGGATAGTCCGCGGCGCTGTAGCGCCAGAAGTGTTGGTGAGAGTCGATGTTCACAGATTTGTTTCCAGCCCGCGTCAATCAACGAGCAGTCACCGGCTCAAACTCAACCCATCGAGTCTGAACATTTTTGCCGGTCGGCAAATCCCATGACGCCATCGCTGCATCCAGCCCGGCAAACCGACGCGATTCCACGTGCCCGCCTGTCGAGTCATTCCAACTGTAGGTGACCTTCGTCGCGTCGCGTCCGGCGATGGCATGGACGACGTGCGCCTCGGCCCGCAGGTAGCGCTTCCCACCGTCGTTGCGGAAGCGGACTTGCAGCGCGCCCGTGTTCGACTCCTTCAGCTCAGTCGAGCCATAGCAAAAGCTCTGCGACCAAAAATCTCCCGGCTCGTTGCCACGACGAGGTATCTGCCAGTCCCGCGTCAACGAAAGCCAAGTCGTGCCGCTATCAGTCGAGAATTCAATCTGGCTCCTCAGCTCCGGCCGGGGCGGATTGCCAGTGGCTGTGTGTGCGGCAGCGAAGACCTTCCTCACTGGCTCACCATGCGGAGTGCGAAGCGCCAGCGTCACTGTCGGCGAATCAAACGCTCCACTCACCACGTGAGTCTGCGCCTCTGGTTTCGTGGGGCCGGCGGACACGATGCCCTGCCCCGACGCCGCGAAGCTGATGCGCGTTCCTCCATCCGTCAGTCGTGGCAGCATCGCCGGGTTCAACTGGCACACGGTCGTGATGACGAGGCCGGCGTTGACGAGCGCCTTTGCGGATGCGTGCAGCCTCAACTGGTAGCTCTGCCGTCCTTTCACGAAGTCGGTGAGGTCAAGTCCGTCACGGAACTCTCCCGCCGCTTGCCACGTCCGTCCATCGTCCACAGAGACGCTGACTTTGCACGCCGCGCTCCCGCGCAGGACGAGGCCGGTTCGCCCGCCATCCTTGTAAATGCCCCACGCGCTGTTGTCGGAAGGAGCCGCACCGATGACGTAGGACGTGCGAAATCCGAACGTGACATGGTCG
>SIBB01000263.1 GCA_009695395.1 Pedosphaera sp.
CCTTCGTTGGCCGTGACGGTGGTGCTGGCGAACCAACGCTCGTCGATGCCGCCGCGGTTGAGGCCATAAGCGTAAGTGTCATCGGGATGCAGCTTGATGCGCAGGCCCGGCTGGAGGAAGGAGCGCGGCACCCACGCGGGCGCGAGACGGAGCAGACCGCCGGTGCGCGAGAGTTCCGCGCCGACCTTCGCGGCGGTGTTCTTCGTGATGGTTTTGAGTTGCGAGACGGTGTTCATGGAGGAGTTGAGGGGCTGAAGAATTGGGCAGTTAAAAGTCGTCGTGAAACGCAGGTGGAGCTTATCGGCAGCAAATCAAGGCCAGCAAGTTTCTTCTCCTTGGCGACAGCTTGCCAAGGTCCGCCCCCTCCCGCAGCATCCAGCCCAATGGATTTCCGGGACAAAATCATCCCCTTCGCCAGCGTCGCGGCGTGGCGCGCGCAGATGCGGACGGCGGGCAAACGGCTCGTCGTCACCAATGGCTGCTTCGACATTCTCCATGCCGGGCACGTCACCTACCTCGCCGCCGCTCGCGCGCTGGGCGACGCCTTGCTCGTGGGGCTGAACAGCGACGCCTCCGTGCGGGTGCTCAAGGGTGCGGGCCGCCCCGTGAACTCGGAGCAGGACCGCGCCACGGTGCTCGCCGCGCTCGCGGCGGTGGACGGCGTGTGCCTCTTTGAAGAAGTGGACGCGTTGCGCCTGCTGGCCGAGGTGAAGCCGGACATCTACGCGAAGGGCGGCGATTACACGCTGGACACCATCAACCAGCCTGAGCGCCGGCTCATCGAGAGCGCGGGGGGCAAAGTGGTCATCCTCCCCGGCGTGCCGGGTCGCTCCACGAGCAACGTGCTGGCGAAGCTTGGGAAGGGCTGACGGTATTCGCGATGGAGCGCCGCCCGCAGAGGGAAGGCAGGCTCACTTTCTGAATGGCCTTTTTTCCCGGCCAGTCGAAGACTCCACGTATGAGTCTGAAACAAACGGCCCCGGGCAGCCTTGTCTTAGCACTGTGGCTCTCCGCGGCCGCTCCCGCCAGCGCCGCGCCGCGCAAGATTGATTTCAACCGGGACATCCGCCCCATCCTCTCCGACAACTGCTACGCCTGCCACGGGCCGGACGAGAAGGCGCGCAAGGCCAAGCTTCGCCTCGATGTGGCCGAGAGTGCGCTCGCCAAGCACGCGGTGGTGCCGAGGGACTTGAAGAAGTCCGAGCTGTGGTCGCGCGTCACGACGAAGGACAAGGACGACGTGATGCCCCCGCCGGAGTCGCACAAGAAGCCGCTCAAGCCGGAGCAACTCGCGGTGCTGAAACAGTGGATTGAGGAGGGAGCGAACTATCAGGGGCATTGGTCGTTCATTGGGCCGGTGAAGGCGAAGGCCCCTTCAATCGGCAATCCGATTGACTCCTTCATCGCTGCCAAGCTCGCCGAGAAGAAGGTCACGCCCAACCCCGAAGCGTCTCGCGAAGTCCTCATCCGGCGCGTCACCTTCGACCTCACGGGCCTCCCGCCCACCGTCACCGAGGTGGACGCCTTCCTCGCGGACACTTCGCCCAGTGCTTACGAAAAAGTCGTGGACCGGCTGCTGAAGTCCCCGCACTACGGCGAGCACATGGGCCGGCACTGGCTGGACGCCGCGCGTTACGGCGACACGCACGGGATGCACTTGGACAACGAGCGTTCCATGTGGCCTTACCGCGACTGGGTCGTGCGCGCCTTCAACCGCAACCTCCCCTTCGACCAGTTCACCATCGAGCAGCTTGCGGGCGACCTCCTGCCCAGCCCGACGCAGGACCAGCTCATCGCCACCGGCTTCAACCGCTGCAACGTCACCACGGGCGAGGGCGGGAGCATCAACGAGGAGTGGATTTTCCGCTACGCCGTGGACCGCACTGAGACCGCCGCGTCCGTGTGGATGGGGCTGACCGCCGGTTGCGCCGTCTGCCACGACCACAAATACGACCCCATCACGGCGAAGGATTTTTACTCCTTGTATGCCTTCTTCCACAGCAACGCCGATCCGGCGATGGACGGAAATCAGCTCCTCACCGCGCCCGTGCTGAAGCTCACCACGCCGGAGCAGCAGAAGAAGCTCGACGATTTCAACGCGCAAGTCGCCGCAGTGGACAAGAAGGTCAAAGCGGAGCTGGCCAAGGTTGATTACACCGACCCCGCCACGCTCAACCCGCCGCCGCCGCTCAAGAAGTTCGACACGACGTGGGTGGACGATGAGTTCCCGGCCGGCGCGAAGGTGGAAGCCAGCGGAGCCGTGACCACCGCGCAGTGGGTTACGGAAAAGGACGGCAAGGTCCTCTCCGGCAAGCGCGCGTTGAAACGCAGCGACAAGGGCCTCGCGCAAGACTTCTTCTCCGACCTCAAGACGCCGTTCACCATCCCGCCGAACGGCAAGGTGTTCCTCAACGTCTTCCTTGACCCGCAGGACCCGCCGAAGTCCGTGATGCTCCAGTTCAACACCGGCGAGTGGTCGCACCGCGCCGTGTGGGGCGACATCAACGCCATCGACTTCGGCAAGAAGGACACCAACGAGCGCAAGCGCATCGGCGACCTCCCAAAGCTCGGCGAGTGGGTGAAGCTTGAATTCCCCCCGGCGCAGCTCGGCTTCAAGGCCGGCGACAAAATCAAGGGCCTCGCCTTCACGCTCTTCGGCGGCACGCTGACGTGGGACCAGGTCGGCGTGACCGGCGAGAGCAATCCGTCGAAAGACCCGACCGAGTCGCTCGCCGTGTGGCTCAAGGACAATCAAGGCAAGGCGCTCACCAATGTCCCCGACGAAGTGAAGCGCCTCTTCCGCTCCGTGAAGCCCGAGGACCGCAAGCCCGAGGAAAACCAGCGGCTGCGCGACTACTACTTCGAGTTCGTCTGCAACACCACCCGGCCGCAGTTCGAGAAGGTCCACGCGGAGAAAGACCCCATTGCCAAGGCCCGCGACGACTTCGACAAGGCCATCCCGTCCACTTTCATCTGGAAGGACCTCGAGAAGCCGCGCGACAGCTTCGTGATGGTGCGCGGCCAATACAACAAGCCCGGCCAGCAGGTCTGGCCGAACGTGCCCGCCGTGCTCCCGCCGTTGCCCAAGTCCGATACGACCAACCGCCTCGCGTTCGCGAAGTGGCTCGTCAGCCCGCAGCACCCGCTCACCGCGCGCGTGGCGGTGAACCGTTTCTGGCAGCAGCTCTTCGGCACCGGCCTCGTGAAAAGCTCCTCCGACTTCGGCGCGCAAGGCGAAGCGCCATCGCATCCTGAGCTGCTCGACTGGCTGGCCGTGACCTTCCGCGAACAGGGCTGGGACATGAAGCAGTTCGCCAAGCTGCTCGTGACCTCAGCGACCTACCGGCAAGACTCGAAGGCCACGCCGCAGAAGATTGCCGCCGACCCGGAGAATCGTTTCTACGCGCGCGGCCCGCGCTTCCGCCTCGACGCCGAGCAGGTCCGCGACAACGCGCTGGCCGTCAGCGGCCTGCTCGTGCCGACGCTTGGTGGCAAGGGCGTGCGCACCTACCAACCCGACAACATCTGGGAGCCCGTAGCCTACTCCGGCAGCAACACGAAGACCTACAAGCGCGACGAGGGCGACGCGCTCTGGCGGCGCAGCCTCTACACGTTCATCAAGCGCACCGCACCCGCGCCGAGCATGACGACCTTCGACGCGCCGAGCCGGGAGCAGTCTTGCGCGCGCCGCGAGCGCAGCAACACGCCGCTCCAGGCGCTCGTGCTGATGAACGACATCCAGCACTTCGAGGCCGCGCGCGCCTTCGCGCAGCGCATCCTCAAGGAAGGCGGCAGCCACGCGGAGGAACGCCTCGCCTACGGCTTCCGTCTCGCCACCGCCCGCCCGCCGACGAAGGCCGAGACCGCCGTCCTCTCCGACACGCTCTTCACCCAATGGGCCAAATACCAGGGCCGCACCGACGCCGCGAAGAAGGCCATCACCTTCGGCGAATCGAAACCCGACGCGTCCCTCGACCCGAGCGAACTGGCCGCCTACACGATGGTGGCGAACTTGATTCTGAACCTTGATGAAGTGGTTACAAAGAACTGAGCCATGAATCCTCTAAACGAATTCCTCCTCCACCAGAATCGCCGCCAGTTCTTCCGCGCTGCCGGCTTGAGCGCCGGTTCGCTCGCGATGGCCGCGATGATGCGCGACGCCGCCGGTGCGCCGACCAAGTCCAGCGGCCCTCGCGTCCATCCCGCAGTCTCCGGCCTACCGCATTTCGCGCCGAAGGCGAAGAGGCTGATTTACCTGCACTTGAACGGCGGGCCTTCGCAGATTGACACGCTGGATTACAAGCCCCAGCTCGAGGCGCACTTCGACAAGGACCTGCCCGAGTCCGTCCGCAAGGGCCAGCGCATCACCACGATGACCAGCGGCCAGGCGCGGCTGCCGGTCGCGCCCTCGATGTTCAAGTTCGCCCAGCACGGCAAGGCGGGCACGTGGTTCAGCGAATTGCTGCCGCACACCGCGAAGATGGCGGACGACATGACCGTCATCCGCAGCATCCACACCGAGGCCATCAACCACGACCCGGCCTGCACGTTCGTAATGACTGGCAGCGAGGTGGCGGGCCGCGCGAGCCTCGGCTCGTGGTTGAGCTACGGCCTGGGCAGCGAGAACAATGATTTGCCGAGCTTCGTCGTGCTCACGCCGAGCTGGTCCAGCGGCGCGGCGGCGCAGGCGCTCTTCACGCGCATGTGGCAGAGCGGGTTCCTCCCGACGCGGCACAACGGCGTCGCGCTCCGCAGCGGTGCCGACCCGGTGCTCTACATCCAGAACCCGCCCGGCGTAGCCGCGGACAACCGCCGTGCGATGCTCGACGGCCTCGGCAAGTTGAACGCGATGAACCACGCGCGCTTCGGCGACCCCGAGACGGTCACGCGCATCGCGCAGTATGAAATGGCCTTCCGCATGCAGACCAGCGTGCCGGAGTTGGTGGACTTGAAGAACGAGCCCAAGCACATCATCGAGCGCTACGGCCCGAACGTGACGAAGCCCGGCACCTTCGCCCACAGCGCGCTGCTCGCGCGCCGCCTCGCCGAGCGCGATGTGCGCGTGGTGCAGATTCTCCATCGCGGCTGGGACCAGCACGGCAATTTGCCCAAGGACATCAAGGCCCAGTGCTCCGACGTGGACCAGCCGACTTTCGCCTTGCTCGCCGACCTGAAGGAGCGCGGCCTCCTCAAGGATACGCTCGTCGTGTGCGGTGGCGAGTTCGGGCGCACGGTCTATTCGCAAGGCACGCTGAAGAAGGACCAATATGGCCGCGACCATCACCCGCGTAACTTCTGCATGTGGATGGCGGGCGGCGGCGTGAAGGGCGGCACCGTCTATGGCGAGACCGACGACTTCAGCT
>SIBB01000264.1 GCA_009695395.1 Pedosphaera sp.
CAGGAAGCCGAACAACGCCACCACCAGCCCCACGAGGGTGGCGAGCGTCGCGACCGCGCCGCTGATGTTCGCCGCCGCCGGCGACCACACGTAGATGATGCCCAGCGCCGCGACGCAGCCGATGAGCACGCCGAGGAGGTCGGAGTTCGCCCAGTGCGAGGTGCCGCCCTTGGCCTTTTCGTCCTCCCACTTTTCCGACTCCGGGACACAGAGACGGATGAAGAAGATGAGCAGCGCTGGGAACGCGCCGCTGATCATGAGGAAGCGCCATGCTGAGTTCGCCAGCAGTTTCGCAGTGGTCGCATCCGAACAACCGATGGCCTTCAGCATTCCCTCCACGCCGCCGATGAAGCCCGCCAGGCCCATGCTCAGCAGGGCGACCATGAGAAAGCCCACGTTCGCCGCTGCGCCGATGAGTCCGGCGATGAACGCGCGCGACTTGCCCGGCCAGACTTCGTTCACCAGTGCCACGCCGAGCGACCACTCGCCCCCCATGCCAAGCGATGCGATGAAGCGCAGCACGGCGATGTGCCACGCCTCCGTCGCGAAGCCGCACAAGCCTGTGAAGATGGCGTAGGTGAAGATGCTCAACGACATCGCGCGCACGCGGCCAATCTTGTCGCCCAGCCAGCCGAAGAGGACGCCGCCGGTGGCCGCGCCCACGAGGAAGACGGCGATGATAGCCCCGAACCATTTCGTCGCGTCGTTCGGGTCTGCGGTCGCGCCGAGCAAGTCCTTGAGCGCCGGTTGGCCGATGAGTGGGAAGAGGCCCATCTCGAAGCCGTCGAACATCCACCCCAGCAGGGCGGCGAGCAGGGTCATGTATTTGGTGCGTTGGCTGGGGGGCGGACGGTCGGTGGTGCTCATACGTGGTCTTTGGGCTGCTGGCGTGGCATTGCTAGAGACAAAGCGCGGAGGGGTCAAACCATTTGGCCTGAAAACCATTTGCCAGCCCTGCAACGTCCTCACTACGCTGCGCGCCTATGTTTTCGCACGTCGTCATTTTCTGGACCAACCCCGCCAACCCGCAGGCCGCCGATGACCTCATCGCCGGAGGACAGAAGTATCTCGCGCCCATCCCCGGCGTCGTGCAATTCCACATCGGCAAGATGGTCGGCAGCCACCGCCCGGTGGTGGACCAGTCCTATCAGGTCGCCCTGAATCTCGTCTTCTCCAACAAACAGGCGCAGGACGATTATCAAGTGCATCCTGAGCACCTGAAGTTCGTGGACCAGTGCAAAGCGTATTGGATCAAAGTCACCGTTTACGACTTCGAGTAAGCCGGAGTATTCCTTGTCCCACCGTTGTAACCATCGCCCACCACACACATGAAACTCATCCTCTCCCTCATCGCTCTGTTGCTCGCTTCCTCCGTCAGCAACGCCGCCCCCGACACCCGTTGCTTCGAGATGCGCGTCTATTACGCCGCCGAGGGCAAGCTCGACGCGCTCCACAAGCGCTTCCGCGACCACACCTGCAAGCTCTTCGAGAAACACGGCATGACCAACCTCGGTTACTTCGTCCCCATCGGCGACAACCCCGAGCGCAAGCTGGTTTACTTCCTCGCCTACCCCAGCCTCGAAGCCCGCAACGCCTCGTGGAAGGCGTTCATGGCCGACCCCGACTGGAAGAAGGCTTATGCGGCTTCCGAAGTGGCGGGCAAACTCGTCGCGAAGGCCGACTCCGTCTATCTCAGCGCCACGGACTACTCCCCGCTCGCGAAGGCTGAGAACATCGGCAACCGCGTCTTCGAGTTGCGCACCTACACCGCCGAGTCGGGCCGCCTGCCGAATCTCAACGCCCGTTTCCGCGACCACACGGTGAAGCTCTTCACCAAGCACGGCATCACGAACCTCCCCTACTGGACGCCGATGGCCGACCAGAAGGGCGCCGTCAACCCGCCCGTCGCCGACACGCTCCTGTATCTCCTCGCCCACGCGAGCCAGGACGCCGCGAAAGCCTCCTTCGGCAACTTCGGCAAAGACGCTGATTGGCAAGCTGCGCGCAAAGCCTCCGAGGAAAAAGCTGGCGGCTCGCTGACCACCAAGGGCGGCGTGAAGTCTGCCTTCCTCGTCCCCACGGACTACTCGTCGGTGAAGTAGCCCCCGTTCGAAACGCACCCCGACAAGGGCCTTCGTATTTCCACCCGCACCAACGGCGGCTGCAAGCCATCGGCAACGGGTCACTGATTCCGCAGCGAGTCCAGCAGCCGCCCGCGCAGTGACCACGCAGTGGCCAGCACGGTGAAGACCAGTCCGCTCACCAGCACGCCCGCGAGCGTGAGGCCGAGCGTGCCAAGCGGCAGCGCACCGCCGCCGGAGCGCAACGCAGGCAGCACGGCCACCGCCGCCGCGACCACGCCAGCACCGAGGCCCAGCAGCAGCAGACCCGCGTGCTCACTCAGCACCAGCCATCGCAGCGACTTCGCGCGGAAGCCGACCGCCAGCAGCAGGGCGAGTTCGCCGCGCCGCTCCAGCACATTTCTCAAAACCACCACGCCCAAGCCCGCGCTGCCGAGCAGCAGGCCAAGCCCGCCGAGCACTTGGAACGTGCCGAGGTAGGTGTTCTGCACTGCGTTGAACTGGGCGAGTCGGCGCGTCGTGGGCGTCAGCTCCAAGCCGGCGTCGCGCAAGGCCTTCGTCAGCGAGGCGGACACGTCGCCGGTCCGCTCCGGCGGCGCGTCCACGAGGAAGAAACGGTAGCCCGCCTCGCCCGGATAGCGCGCGGTGAACTCGTCCTCGGCGATGATCAGGTTGCCTTGCAGGACGGAGCCGGCGAGCGACGCGACCAGCCGCACCTTGAACGGCTTCCCGCGCTCGTCCGTGAAGTCCAGCGTGTCGCCGAGCTTCTTGCCCAAGGCCCAGAGGATGGAGGCTTCATCGGCGATGGCGGGGATGAAGTCAGTTGAAGGGTTGAAAGGTTGAAGGGTTGAAGCGGAAGCCTCTTTAACTCTTAAACCCTTCAATTCTTCAACCTTCCTCTCTAACAACTCCCATCTCGCCGCCTTGTCCAATCCCTTCGCCACGCCGGCGAACTTGAAAGCCCCGCGTTGCGCTAGTAGCTCCGGCTTCACCCCGAGCAGCTTCGGCTTCTGCGCACGGTTCAGGTTCAAGCAACTCGCGTCATCCCCATCGCGCACACGGAAGGGCACCACGTTCACGTTCGTCATGCCCTTCGCATCGAGATTGAAGAACTCACGACCCGCCGGGCTGTTCAAGTCCTGCACCACCGGCAGCGTGCTCTCACCCAGCAGCGCGAAGCCGCCCGTGCCCGACGCGCGCTTCGTCGCGTCCGCGTGCTCATCCAGCCGGAACGCGCCGATGCTCACGATGAGGAAGCTCCCGCACGCCAGCATCGCCACCGTCGCCAGCGACCGCCGCCGCCGCCGCGTCGCGTTGCGAATGCCCAGGCTCGAGAGCGTGAGATTCGCCGCTGCCTCGGACCGCTCCAGCTTGGAAAGAAATGCGGACGTGAACGCCATCGCCGCCCCCAGCAGTAGCGCCCCCGCTCCAAAGAAAATCCCCGCCGCCGCCGAATCCTGCTTCGCCCAAGCCCAGCCGATGAGTGCAAGTGCCGTGAGCAGGCAGACCGCGCCGATAACGAGCCCGCGCATGCCTTTGACTGGAGCCGACGCGAGAGGCTCCTCTCCGCCCCCAGCGAGCAACTCCCTCGCCGGACGCTTCGCCTGTTTGCGCAGCGCCAGCCACAGCGTGAACACCGCCACCAGCACGCTCCCAACGATGCCGCCCACGAGCGTCGCTGGTTCAGCATGGAAGTTCAGGTCGCTCGTGCCCACGGCATCGCGCCAGATGGTCGAGAGCGCGTGGAGCATCGCGCGTGCATACCAGACACCGCCCGCCGCCCCGAGCAGCGCCCCGAGCAGCGACAACCCCGCGCCCTCCAGCAGGAACAGCCGCCGCACCTGCTTGGGCGTGAACCCCAGCGCCAGCAACGTGCCCACCTCCGTCGCGCGCTGCTCGACGCCGAACTGAAACAGCAGCGACACCAGCACACACGCCGCGATGATGAGAAAGAAGCTGAACCCGATGAACAACCCGCCGAAGTCCTGCCCCTCGCTACTCGCCTTGATCGCCTGCTCGCGCACGGGTTGGAAGACGAGGCCGAAGTCGGCGGGCTTGAGCGCGGTGAGCAAAGACTTTTCCAATTGCGAATTGCGAATTGCGAATTGCGAATTGGTGCCGCCGGCCGCGAACGCGATTCCTGACGCCTGACTCCTGACTCCTGACTCCATCGGAAACCTCACCGCCGTCGTGTCGCCGAAGCGGTTGCCCCACATCTTCCGCCCCGCGCTCAGGCTCACGAAGGCTTTTGGCGTGCCGCGCCATTGCTTCCAATAAGGGTCGTCCACGAGCTTGCGGTGCTTCATCGGGAAGCCGGCGTCCCAGTCGCCGACGCGCTCGGCCTTCGCGATGCCGGGGAAGTCTGGCATCAACGTGCGGTCAGCCCACGGCATCTGCATCGGCACGATGGAGCGGACGCGGAAACGGTTCGTGGCCTCGGTGAGCGCCGCGCCGGAGTCGGGCAGGAAGTAGGACAGCTCCAGCTCGCCGCCGGGCTTGAGCTGCAACTGATCGGCTAGCCACTGGTTGATGACGACCTCGTCATCGCGCAAGTTCGTCGACACGAACGGCGCACCGGCGGCAGTGACCATCGGGTAGGCCGTGGCGTTGGTGCCCGCGCGCAGGAGCGTGGCGAGGTAGGTGAGGATGGGCTGCGCGTTGGTGTCCACCGCCAGCGCGGCGCGGACGGCGGGCGGATCGAGGAAGATGCGGTCGGTGCGGAGTTCGAGGGCGGGGGAGTTGGTGAGGGGGCGGAGGTCGAGTTGTGCATCCTGAAGGTTCCAGTTGGAGGGAAGAAGTTCGTTCGCAAACGGCGCTGCATCCTTTTCCTGCAACTTCACGGGCGGAGACGAATCCTTGAGTTTGGCTGGCAGCTTCACGGACCTCGCCGTGGCCGAGAGATTCGCCCTGCCCGTGGCCACCGCCCTTTCCTGAAGCAAGCCTAGCGGCACAAACGCGTTGAACGGCGCGACTTGGTTCGCCTGCAAACTGAAGCGCCCGAGCTGCTCATTGCTGACGACCGCGTGGACGCGCAGCCGCAGCGCCACCGTCTGCCCGTCACGCGTGGTGAGCGCCACGTCTTGCGAGAGCGCGGAGACTTTGCTGACGCGCAGCAGCACTTCATCGCCGGGCTTGGCGGCAAGCTGGTCGGCGAGCGGCTGGTTCAGCACCACGGAGTCCGGCGGGACGGCGGTGAAGGCCGGAGCTTTCGCGGCGAGCTTCCAGAAGTTCTCATCCACGCCGAGGACGTGGACGCGGTTCGC
>SIBB01000265.1 GCA_009695395.1 Pedosphaera sp.
GGTTCATCGCGAGGAAGGCCGAGGAAACAATCTGCGCGCGGTCCGCCATCGGCACGTCGTTCTGCGTCGCGATGCCGAAGCCCGCCGGGCCGCCGTGATAGACGCTGCCCTCCATCGCGATGAGCTCGGTGGCGAAGCGGTCCATCGGCTTGTTGTCGGCGAAGGATTCGTGAATCCACCAGCGGAAGGGGCCGGTGTTGTTGAGCGTGGGCTTGAGGATGGCGGGGTTCTCCGCGAGCACATCCTGCCAGTAGCCGACCCAGTTGTCCGCCCAGCCGGGCTGCGCGAGGAAGCGGTCAATCGCGTTCGCGCGGCGGGCCTTCGCCTCGTCGGCGAGGAAGCGCTTGATTTGCGCGGGCGTCGGCGGGAGGCCGACGGTGTCAAGCGCGAGGCGGCGGAGGAACGCGAGGTCGTCCACGAGCGGCGCGGGTTTCACCTTCGCGGTTTCGAGCCGCGCGCCGATGAAGCGGTCAACGGCGTTGTGAACCGGTGTCGCGGCGGAGACAGACGGCACGGCGGGCGCGGGCTTGGCGGAAACGGTCTTGCGCGCGAGTTCGTGGCGCTGCGCCCAATACTTGTGTTCCTCGGCGGCGAAATCCTTGCGGCGCTGCGTGTCCACAGTGGCGAGCGCGGCGAGTTGATTGTCGGTGAACGCGGTCCAGCCGGCATCGGTGTGCGGGATTTTCTCCTTCGGCGCGAGCAGGTGGAACAGTTCGCTGCCGCGCGCGATGCTCACCGTGAGTTCACCCACTTCCGGCTTCAGCCCCTTGCCGCCGATGATGCCTTCGAGAACGAAGAGATGCTCGCCGCCCTTGGACTTGAGCGTGAGCCATTGCTCGTTGTGACCCGTGCGCGCGAAGCGCAGGCCGGCGGGGTAGTCCGCGCCCGGCGGCTCCGCGACCTGGCCGTGACCGCTGCCGTTCGGGATGATGAACTTCGTCTGGCCGAGCTGCTTGCCGTCCACGAACAGCCGCGCACTTTGGAGCGAGCGCAGCAGGACGCGATGCTCGCCCGCCGGCAGCGTGACCTTCGCCGTGGCGCGGAGCAGGAACGGATTCGAGCGGTCCACGCGCACGCCACGCGCCGAGTATTTGGTCGGCGTGTTGACGAATCCGAACGCGGACTCGGTGTAAACTTCCACCGGTGCGCCGGGCGCGAAGTTCCAGTTCGGCGTGGCGGAGATGCCCTCGATGACTTCCACCTGCACGCGGTCCTTGGGCAGCTTGGTGAGGTCGAACTTCGGCGCGGGCGGGACGTGGTTGTAACGGTCCTTGAGACTGCTCGCCGAAAGCACGCGGCGGTGGATGGCAACCTCGTTGATGAGGCCGTTGAACGAGCTGCCGGCCTGCGCGCCCATCGAGGATCCAATCCACAACTCGTCGTCGTCCACCACCGGCGGCGCGTCGGACTTGCCGCCCATGTCCCACGTGCCCTTCACCTCCATGCCGTCAATGTAGCCCTTGATGCTCGCGCTCTTGCCGAAGGTGTAAGTCACCGCGACGTGATGCCAGCCGGAGCCGGGCGCGAAGCCGTCCGTCGAGGTCCAGCGATGCCAGTGCTTCTCAGATTGCTCCTTTGACTTCTTCGCACCGGCGACCGCGCCCTCCGCGTCGCGGAACAGAAAGCTCACGCACGCCGCGCTGTCGTCGCCGCGCAGACGCAGCGCGTAGTTCTGGTTGTCCGACGCAAAGCCCTTGTTGCCCGTGCGCCCCTTGCCGACGACATAGACCTGCTGGCCGTCCTTGATGCTGTGCGCGAAGACCCACGCTTCGAGCGTGAGCGAATCGCTCTGGCCAAAATCCAGCGGACTTTTCGCGCCGGGGTCTTTCACGCGGATGAACTCGCCCTTGCCGCTAAAACCCGCCGCCGTGCTGTCCGGCTCAAACTCGGGAAACTCCGTCGCCAGTTGCGCGCGCTGACCGAGTTGCACTTTGCCCTCGACCGTGCCGTTGAGCGCGGCGGCGTTCGCGCCGGGCCCGAGGTTCAGCGCCGTGCTGCCGCTGGCGTCGTTCAAGCGCCAGTAAGCCACCGGCTTGTCCGCAAGAATCAAGTCGGCGTAACGCGAGGGCTTGGTGGCCGTCGCGGCATCCGCCGTGAGGACGGTGGCAATCAATAGCAAGGCGAAGGAAAGGCGCGGTGCGTTCATGGTGTCGGAGCAGGCTATCAACTGACGATGCCGACACAATGGGCAATCATGTCCAGCCGGTAAATAGCCCGATGGGGCTAACTCGGCAGCTACGGCTACAGCCGGACGATGCCGCGTTGAATCGCAGTCGTCGCCGCCTGCGTGCGGTCCCGCACGCCGAGCTTGTCGAGGATGACTTTGACGTGGTTCTTCACCGTGTTCTCCGCCACGCCCAGCGCGGAGCCGACTTCCTTGTTGCTGCGGCCTTTCACGATGAGTTCCAGCACCTCGCGCTCACGCGGGGAAAGCTCGGGCGCGGCCAGCCGTTGGGCGAGCCGCGCGGCGACCTCGGCGGGCAGGCGGTATGTGCCAGCGTGGACGGCGCGGATGGTTTTCAGGAGCGGCTCGCTGTCGGTGTTCTTGAGCAGGTAGCCGCACGCGCCGGCTTGCAGCGCGCGGAAGATGTCCTCGTCGGTGTCGAAAGTGGTGAGCACAAGGACACGCGCGGCGGGGAAGCTGGCGCGGATGGCGGCGATCGTCTCCGCGCCGCCCATGCCCGGCATCCGCAGGTCCATGAGCGTGAGGTCAGGCTGGTGGCGCTCAAACTCCTTCAACGCCGCCGTGCCGCTCGCGGCCTCGGCCACGATGGTCATGTCCGGCTGCATCTCCAGCAGGCTGCGCAGGCCGATGCGCACGACGAGGTGGTCGTCCACGAGGAGCAGGCGAATTTTGGGCTTGGCCATGTTTCAGTTGCCCACCGTCACCACGACTTCGGTCCCGTGTCCGGGTTGCGATGTCAGTTTTACGTCGGCTTTAATTTGCTCGGCGCGCTCGCGGATGCCGCGCCAGCCGAAATGGCCGTTGGTCAAATGCCCGGCCTGCGCCGCGTCGAAGGCAACCCCGTCGTCCTGCACGCGCAGACGGATTTGCCCCGGCTCGAAAATCACCTCGGCAACTATGCGGCTGGGCTTCGCGTGGCGCACGGCGTTGGTGACGCACTCCTGGCCGATGCGCAGCAGGTTGTTCTCGACCGCCTCGCCCAGGCCGCGCGCGATCCCGCGCACTCGCAGGTCGAAGGCGATGCCGGTGCCGGCTGTCAACTGGTGGCCCAGCTCGCCCAGCGCCTCGGCGAGGCCGCCGCGCTCCAGCTCCTGCGCGCGCAGGTTCATCAGCGAGCGGCGGAACTCCTCCTGCCCGTGCCGCACCATCTGCTTCGCCGTGTCGAGCCGGGTGCGCGCGGCGGCGTCGCTGGGCGGCAGGCTCGCGGCGAGTGATTCAAGCTGAAATCCAAGGCCGGAGAAACTTTGCGCGAGCGTGTCGTGCATCTCGCGGGCCATGCGATGGCGCTCTTCCAGCACGGCCTCGCGCTCGGCCTTCTTGCCAATCACCTCGGTCTGCTCGGACACGCGGCGGCGCAGCAGCGCGGCCCACGCGAACGCCGCGACGAGCAGCACGAGCAGTCCGCCCGCGATTGCCGTGAGCCGCTCCGCCGTCCACGGCGAGGGCGCGGTCAGCACGACGATGTCCTCCTCCGAGCGCAGGAGCAGCTCGATGGAGCGCGGGTTCGCGCGGAAGCCGATGCCCGGCAGGGACGACTCCTCGACGCGACAGACGCCGGTGAGCCGCAGCCGGCTGCCCACGGGGAGGTCAAGGGGCACGCGGGCGAGCCGGGCATTGAAGACCGTGTCATCGCCGCGCAGCACGAGCACGGACTCGGCGGGCGAGCGCAGGACTTCGAGGAGCTGGGCCTCGATGGTGACGAGGTCAGCGTCGCTAGTGCCGCGCAACGCCTCGCGCACGGTGGTGGCGACCGGAGGCGGGCCGGCCTCGTGGCCCACGCGGCGAAACGTGGCATCCTCGAGGAACGCGCTGAACTTGCCCATCGCGGGGAAGCCGACGAGTTCGACCACGTCGCCGAGGCGCACCGCGCCGATTTGCGGCGTCTCGGCGAACAGCCCGCGCCCCTCGTCGCGCAGGAAGAGCGCCGCGCCGCGCTGCTGGTGGGTGACGACGCCGCGCACCTTCACGCGGTGGCCGGCCGCGCCCTCGGGATGGAAGTTCAGCAGTTGCGAGACGGCCAGTGTCGGCGCGGCGAAGGGGTCCGACGGCGCGGGCAGCTCGACACGCACATCGTCGAGGGAGTGGACGACGAGCTGCGGCGCGACGAGCTGGCGCTTGTCGTTGATGTAGCCGGCAGCCAGGCCGGTGACGCGCACGCGGGCGTCCACCAGCGACGGCGACCCGGCGGTCAGCAGGGTCTGCACCTGCAACTCCAGCGAGCGCGTGCCGAGAGCGAGCTGGATGGTGAAGCGGTTCGTCTCCACCGAAACCGCGCGCACGACACCCGTGACCTCGACGCGCTCGTAGTGGAAGCGCCCGGAGAGCAGGTCATCGAAGCTCGCGGGCGCGGCCGGTGGCAGGGCGCGCTGGCCCAGCACGCGGATTTCAGCGGAGCGGATGCCGTTGACGAACAGGCCTGCGTGGGATTTGCCGGCGACCTCGATGAACTGGCCCGGCTTGAAGCTGCGCGCGCGGGAGTAGCTGTTGATGAAGGCGCCGCCGGTCTCGTCCTGGATGAAGATGGTCTTGTTCGAATCTCCGCCGACGACATTGACCACGGCGCGGAGCCTGACGGGCAGCTCCTTGCGCGCCTCCTCGGAGGTGAGCGCGCGGATCTGCGAGGCGTTGGTGAGCACGACCGGCGGCGCGGGCAGCGGCGTCTGCGCGGCCGCGTCCAGCCACGCCACGCCGAGGAGGGCGAGCGCGCACGGCAGCCGAAGCGAATTGGTCCACGGGGTGGGCAACGTCGGCAGCCTACACCCGGCGGGAGCCGGCCCGCGAGCAGGAAGCGGCTCCGCGAACTAGCTCGAAAGAGCTACAGACGGGCGGGCTGCGGCCGGGCAAACCTCATGGCCAAGCCCGAGCAACGCCGCCCAAGCCCGAGCAACGCCGCTCATGTGACACCAGTCAACGCCATGAAAACCACATCCTTCTCTCCGACGCGTGCCTTCACCCTCATCGAGCTGCTCGTCGTCATCGCCATCATCGCGATCCTCGCCGGGATGCTGCTGCCCGCGCTCTCGAAGGCGAAGGAGCGCGCCAAGCGGACGCATTGCGCGAACAACCTCCGGCAGATCGGCGTGGCGGTGAGCGTGTATGCGGGCGACTTCGATGACCG
>SIBB01000266.1 GCA_009695395.1 Pedosphaera sp.
GAAGCCCGACGAGGCGAGCAAGGGCAGCGACGGTGGAAAGAGTTCCGCAAGCGAGGTCATCAAGGTCGGTGAGTTCGCCTCGCTCACGGGCAAGGAAGCCACGTTCGGCCAGTCGTCGCACAAGGGCACGCTGCTCGCCATCGAGGAACTCAACGCCGCCGGTGGCGTGCTGGGCCGGAAGTTCGAGCTCATCACCGAGGACACGCAATCCAAGCAGGGCGAGTCCGCCGTCGTCGTGCGTAAGCTCGTCTCGCGCGACAAGGTCATCGCGGTGCTGGGCGAAGTCGCGTCGGGCCGCTCGCTCGAAGCCGCGCCGATTTGCCAGAACGCCAAGGTGCCGATGATTTCGCCCAGCTCGACAAACCCGAAGGTCACCGAGGTCGGCGACTTCGTCTTCCGCGTCTGCTTCATCGACCCCTTCCAAGGCACGGTGATGGCGCTTTTCGCCAAGAACACGCTCAAGGCCAAGAATGTCGCGGTTCTGACCGATGCTGCCGCGCCCTACAGCGTCGGCCTGGCCACGTTCTTCAAGGAGAAGTTCGTCGCGGACGGCGGCAAGGTTTCCGTGGAACAGAAGTTCAGCAGCGGCGACAAGGACTTCAAAGCCCAGCTCACCGCCATCAAAGCCGCGAACCCCGATGCCATTTTCGCCCCGTGTTACTACACGGAGGCCGGCCTCATCACGCAGCAGGCGCGTCAGCTCGGCATCAACCTCCCCATCTTCGGCGGCGACGGCTGGGAAGCGCCGGAGCTGCTGCAAATCGGCGGGAAGGCGATGGACGGCACGTTCTACTCCACGCACTACTCGCCCGAGGACAAGGCCGAGATGGTCCAGGCCTTCGTGAAGAAGTTCAAAGCCCGCTGGAACGGCGAAGTCCCCGACGCGATGGCCGCACTCGGCTACGACTCCGCGCTGGTCCTCGCCGACGCCATCAAGCGCGCCGGCGGCACCGATGGCCCGAAGCTCCGCGACGCCATCGCGGCAACGAAGGACTTTGTCGGCATCACCGGCAAGACGACGCTCGACGCCAAGCGCAACGCGACGAAGCCGGCGGTTATCATCGAGGTGAAGGACGGGAAGTTTGTTTACAAGGAAACCGTCAATCCGTGAGGGGAGTTGATAGTTGGGGAGTTGATGGTTGATAGACTCCATCGAATCCGGGTGCGCCATGTTTAACTTTGAGAAACTCGATGTCTGGCAGCGGGCCAATGAGTTTGCCGACCTCGTTTACAAAGTGACCAAAACCTTTCCCAAAGATAAGCGGTTCGGTTTGACCGACCAGATGCGGCGTGCGGCGGTGTCCGTCTCTTCTAATATCGCGGAAGGCAGCGCCCGCTCCTCTCGGAACGACAACGCCCGGTTCCTCGAAATCGCCACCGGCTCCTTATTTGAAGTGGTCGCTCAAAGTTTCATCAGCCGCCGGCAGGGTTTCTTGACCGAGCCTGATTTCAAAACCCTCTACGCCACCGCCGACGAATTGGGCCGCATGCTCAGTGGCCTCCGCCGCTCCCTTCGCGAGTCCGCGCGAACTGAGTGAACGGCCCGTCTATCAACCATCAACTCCCCAACTATCAACTCTTCTGACCGAGTTCCTCCAACAGCTCATCAACGGCCTGTCGCTCGGCGCGATTTACGCGCTCATCGCGCTGGGCTACACGATGGTCTATGGCGTCCTGCGCTTCATCAACTTTGCCCACAGCGACGTGTTCATGGTCGGGTCGTTCGCCGGCTTCTACATCGGGCGGGGGATGCCGAAGGAGTCGTTCGCGACAGGTTTCCTCGCACTCGCGGGCGCGATGGTTGTGTGCGCTTTGCTCGGCGTGACGATTGAGCGGTTGGCCTACCGCCCGCTGCGCAACCGCTCCAAGCTCACCGTCCTCATCACGGCCATTGGAGTCTCGCTGCTGCTGGAGAATCTCGGGCAATTCGTCTTCGGCGCCGCGCCGAAGGCATTTCCCACGCTCTTCCCGGTCCACACGTTCAACGTCGCCGGGCTCGTCATCGGGTCGAACCAGCTCGTCGTCCTCGTCGTCGCGCTCGCGCTGCTGGGTGCGCTGCAATACATCGTGCTGTGGACGAAGGTCGGCACGGCGATGCGCGCCGTGTCCTTCAATCCTCAGGCCGCGTCGCTTGTCGGCATCAACAACGACCGCATCATCTCCTTCACCTTCGCGCTCGGCTCGGCGCTGGCGGCGGCGGGCGGCATCCTCTACTCGCTAAACTACCAAGCCATTGACCCGCTCATGGGCGTGCTGCCGGGGCTAAAAGCCTTCGTCGCGGCGGTGCTCGGGGGCATCGGCAACATCCCCGGTGCGGCGCTCGGCGGTCTGCTGATCGGGGTGATCGAGACCTTCGTCAACGGCAGCCGCTTCAGCACGTTCACCGACGCGATTGCCTTCGCCATCCTCATCGGCATCCTCCTCTTCCGCCCAGCGGGCTTGCTGGGCAAGCTGCAAGTGGAGAAAGTCTGAACCCATGGCGAACTGCGAACTGCGAATTGCGAATGAACCGGCCGGCCGCACCAAGCGCGTTCGTCGCATGCATTCACCATTCAAACTTCGCCATTCCCAATTTCCCCAGTGATTCCTCGCTCCCAAGTCGTCCTCCTCTCCGCCATCGCCATGGCCGGATTGCTCGCCGCCTGCGCGTCGCGCATTGATGACTACTTCGCCCTCATCATCTCGAACATCGGCATCAACGTCATCCTCGCCGTCAGCCTCAACCTCATCAATGGCTACACCGGGCAGTTCTCGCTCGGGCACGCGGGCTTCATGGCGGTGGGCGCTTACACGGCGGCAGCCATCACGATGTTCGCTGGGCCGAAGTTCGCGCCCGCTCTCACGCAGGGCGCAGGCATTCACGTGCTCTTCCCGCTTGCGCTCGTGGGCGGCGGACTCGCTGCGGCATTGGCCGGCATGCTCGTGGGTGCGCCGTCGCTGCGGCTCAAGGGCGATTACCTCGCCATCGTCACGCTCGGCTTCGGCGAAATCATCCGCGTCATTTTCCGCAACGTGGACTCGCTCGGCGGCGCGCTGGGGCTAAACGGCATTCCCGCCTACACGAATTTGTTCTGGGTCTATGCCTTCGCCGCGCTGACGGTCTATGTCGTCGTGAGCCTGGTGAACTCGACTTACGGGCGCGGCTTCCTCGCCGTGCACGACGACGAGATCGCCGCCGAGGCCATGGGCATCAACACCACGCACTACAAGATCACCGCGTTCGTCGTGGGCGCGTTCTTCGCCGGCGTGGCGGGTGGGCTGTATGGGCACTCCATCCTCACCATCGCGCCGACGGGCTTCGACTTCATGCGCTCCATCGAGATCGTGGTGATGGTCATCCTCGGCGGCATGGGCAACACCACCGGCGTCATCATCGCCGCCGTGCTGCTGACGCTACTGCCCGAGGGCCTGCGAATGCTCGCGGGCGCGCCCGTGTCGCTGCCCTTCTCCGGGCCGTTCAACAATCTCAAGTGGATCGCCGACACGCGGATGATCATCTACTCGCTCCTAGTCATCGTGCTGATGCTGGCGCGCCCGCAAGGCCTGTTCTCGTGGACCAAGCGCACCGCGACGAAGCCGGGGAGCTAGCATAATCGATCACGGATAAGCCTCAGCTCCCTGCCTTGCTTGACGGCGGAAACCACAGGAGTGACCATTGGCATCATTGGGCACGTGGCGGAATGGCAGACGCGCTGGACTTAGGATCCAGTGGAGAAATCCTTGCAGGTTCAAGTCCTGTCGTGCCCACCAAATCCTGTGCTCCGGGGTCGTGCCGTGGCGACAGCGCCGGTTTGAATCCTTTCCCAAAGGCTGCTAAGAGTCGTGCATGGCTTTGACACTTTCACCGGAAGAAACCCGCATCTTGGGCTGCCTCATCGAGAAGGAGCGCACCACGCCCGATCAGTATCCGCTCTCCCTCAACAGCGTGACGACGGCCTGCAACCAGTCCACGAATCGCGACCCGGTGACTTACTACGGGGACAATGTCGTGGCTCTGGGTTTGGATGATTTGCGCGGCAAGAAACTCGTGACGCAGCTCTGGGGCGCTGGTTCACGCGTGCAGAAATTCCGCCACAACCTCCTCGACGCCTATAAGCTAAACCCTCGTGAAGTCGCGCTGCTGTGTGTCCTGCTGCTGCGCGGACCGCAGATGCTCGGCGAGTTGCGGATCCGCACGGAACGGCTGCACGCCTTCGCCAGCGTCGGCGAGGTCGAGGAATGTCTGCGTGGACTGTCTGAAGGTGCGGAGCCGCTCGTGCGCGAGCTTCCAGCACGTCCCGGCCAGAAGGAAAACCGTTTCGTGCAACTGCTCTCCGGCGAGCCTGTGCTCGATGGGCCCGCCGCCGCCGAAATCCGTCCGGCAGTCGCGTCCGGTCCGACACGGGTGGAAACTCTCGAATCCGAAGTCGCCACGCTCAAATCTGAAGTCGCCGCACTGCGCGAGGAGTTCGCGCGTTTCTGCAAGCAGTTGGAGTAACGGGCGGGTGAGCTGGTGGGAAAGAGGGCAGTTGAGAAAGTGAGAACGGCGCTAGATTTTCCGCTTTTCCACCTGCTCACCTGCTCGCTTTCTCCCTCCTCCCCGTTGACAACCCCCCGGCCAACACGGACAACTCCCGCGCATGACAAAAGTCGCCATAGTCGGAGCCTCCGGTTACTCGGGTGAGGAACTCGTCCGCCTGCTCCTCTCGCATCCGCACGCGGAGCTGGTCGCCGTCACCTCGCGCCAGCATGCGCAGCAGACCGTAGCCCAGGTGTTCCCGAAGTTTGCCAGCCACCCGCGCGCGCGCGCGCTGCGCTTCGTGGAGCCAAACGCCGCGCTGCTCGCCAAGCAGGCCGAAGTCGTCTTCCTCGCACTGCCACACGGGGTGGCGGCGGAGTTCGCAGTGCCGCTGCTCCACGGCGGTGCCCGTGTCATTGACCTCAGCGCGGACTTCCGGCTCAAAAGCGCGGCCCTCTACAAAGAGTTTTACGTGCATGACCATCCCGCGCCCGAGTTGCTCTGTGACTCTGTGTATGGCCTGCCGGAAGTGCATCGCGCCGCCATCCGGGGCGCGACGCTCGTCGCCTCGCCCGGCTGCTATCCCACGAGCATCCTGCTCCCGACGCTGCCGCTGCTGCGCGCCGGCCTCATCAAGCCGCAGGGAATCATCGCCGACTCCATGAGCGGCGTCAGTGGCGCGGGCCGCAAGGCTGAGCTCGACTACCTCTTCGTCGAGTGCAACGAGAGCGTGCGCCCCTACGGCGTGCCGAAGCACCGGCACTTGTCGGAGATTGAGGAACAGCTCGCGCTCGCGGCGGGT
>SIBB01000267.1 GCA_009695395.1 Pedosphaera sp.
TCCCGCCTAGGGTTCATATAAATCGCACCCCCAGCCCACCGCATGGACACATCTTTCAACTGCCCCAAGTGCAACATCCACATCACAGCCGACGAGTGCGTCGTGGGCGAAGAGGTTGACTGCCCGAAGTGCAACGAAAAATTCCGCGTCCCGCTGCCTCAGAAACCCAATACCATCGCCGTCGTGCCGCCCGCGGCTGCTCCCGCCGCCACGGCCCCGGGCCCCGCCAAGCCCGAGGCCCCCAAGCCCGCCGCGCCAGAACACAAGCCGTTGAGCGTGCCCCAGCGCTCTGGCCCGCAGGAATCCCTCGTGAAGAAGGCTGCGCACACGGAGCACAAAGACGAGCCGCCGAAGATTCGCCTCAAGACCATCAAGCGCGGCTCATGCGTCGAGGTGGGCCACGACCTCTTCGATGAGAAGGTGACGGAGTTTCTCAACAAGGTCGGCCAGGAAAATATCATCCACATGAACACCATCGGCTACGGCGCGATGGACTCCACCGGCCACATGCTCCCCGACTACGGCATCCTGATCGTTTACAAAGGCTGACGGGCACCGCGTGAGCACGCCGCGCAATGCAAACGTGCGGTAGGGGGGAGACGGCTCACCAGTCGGTTCACCTCGAACTCTGAAGCAACCATCGGCACGGAGCTCGGCGTTCACGCCGCAGAAAGCCTCGACCGAAACGCCCGCTCATTCCCCGCCGCGCTCCGCCTCCACCTCACGCCCAATACTGGTAGTTCACTTCAGGGAAGAGGTTGTCCAGCCACTCGACGCGCGCGAGCCACGGCTCGTCCACGCGCGTGGTGGTGAGCATCTCATGCAACGCGAGGAAGCGCAGGAGATGGTCTTTCACCCGTTTGCGCGCGTAGTCCGGGCTGGTGCCGGTGCGCAGGATGAAGGGCCAGTCGCTGGATTGCACGAGGAGGAGTTCGCGGGCAGCCTGGTTCAGCGCGCGGAGGGTGAGGCCGGCGGCTTCCGGGTGCGCGCGGGCCAGCGCGGTCATGCGCTCTTGCGCGATGGTCAGGTGCGGGAGAATCCAGTCGTTGGTCTCGTTGAGCCAGAGTTTCCAATAGCCTTCCTCGCCCCAGCTCGAGGGGCTGGGCCGGACGATTTGCAGGGTGGCGTTTTCCTTCAGGTAGTCGCTGGGCGTGACGAGGGTAAAATCCTGCTGGTCGTAGTAGGCCTTGCGCACGAAGAGGTCGAGGAAGTCGGGGCCTTCATACCACCAGTGGCCGAACAGTTCGGCGTCGTAGGGCGCGACGATGAGTGGCGGGCGATCCATGATTTCGCCGAGCTTGCGGGCCTGCTCGCGGCGGGCCTCGAGGAAGTGGGTGGCGTGCGCTTCCACGGCTTCGAGCGCGAGGGCGCGGTCATAGACTTCCTTGTCCGGCGTGGGACCGGTGATGCGACAATACTTGAGGCCGGTGAAGCCCCGCAGGTCCGGGCTGGGCAGGTAGGGGCGGACGTAGTCGAGGTCGAGGTCGAAGCCCACGTCGCGGTAGAAGTCGCGATAGCGCGGGTCGCCGGGATAGCCCTCGTTGCGGCTCCAGACTTGGCGTGCGGATTCGAGGTCGCGCGCGAAAGCGGCGATGCCATTCGGCGTGAGCACGGGGGCGAAGACGCCGTAGCGCGGACGCGGTCGGGCGTGCAGTAGCCCGTGCGTATCCATGATGAACCAGCGGATGTTAGCCTCCTGCAACACGGCCTCAACGCCCTCGAAGTAGGCGCATTCCGGCAGCCAGATGCCGCGCGGGTCGCAGCCGAAGCAGCTCCGGTAGTGGTCGCGCGCGGTGAGGATTTGTGCGCGGACGGAGGGCGGATGGTTCAACAGCGGCAGGAGTGCGTGCGTCGCGGCGGTGGTGATGATTTCGAGGCGGCCCAACTCCTGAAACTTGCGGAACGCGCCCACGAGGTTGCGCCCATAGGCGAAGTAAGTCGCGCGCAAGTCAGTGAGCCGCCGGTGATACATCCACGCCAGTTCGCGGAACTCGCGGTCCCAGTGCGTGCGATGGATTTCCTTGTCGGCCAGCTCCAGCAAGCCTTCGAGATGCCGCACGTAGCGGTCTTGCAGGAGCGGGTCCAGCAGCATCGCGCAGAGCGTGGGCGAGAGCGAGAGCGTGAGGCGCGTCTCCATGCCGAGTTTCTGCCAGCCTTCCATCAACTGGATGAGCGGGAGGTAAGTCTCGGTGACCGCCTCGAACAGCCAGCTCTCCTCGAGGAAGCGGTCGTGCTCCGGGTGGCGCACGAAGGGCAGGTGCGCGTGCAGCACGAGTGCGAGGTGACTTTGCATCAGACGGGCATTGAACCGGAACTCGGCGCGAGGGCAAAGTTTTTTAGCCGGGGAGAAAGATTTGGAAACTGAGAGCTGGGGAATCCAGCCAACTCTCCGCTCGCCAAGAACCGCCGCTGGCGAGATATTCGTTCATCATTCCGATCCGATGCTCGCTCCAAAAATAACGATTAACCGTGCCGCTCGCGCATTCGCCAGCATCCGCCCGTGAACACTGACTGCCAACCCCACGCACTGCGCCTCGCGGCAAGGAAAACCTCATGACTTCCTTCATCGTCTTTTGCCTCGTTGTCGCCGTCGTCTGGCTCTTCAACCGGGTGAAGACCCTCTCCGCCGCCAACGACGAAGTGTGCGGGCGGCTCAACCTGCTCGGACAGCGTCTTCAAAAAATGGAGGCCGTGCAAAAGGGCGCGTTGGTGGAATCCGCCTTCGTTCCCCCGCCATTGCCTGCAGCGGTCGTGGAACCCGCCTACACGCACGTCGTCCCACCGCCGCCCGTGACAGAGCCCGAGTTGGCCGAGATTCCGATTGAGTTGCGGCCCTGGCCGGAGGTCATGGCGATGAGGGCAACGCCGACAGAGACAGTCCTGCTGAAGACGGAGGTGAAACCCTCGGCAGTTCCCCCGGCGCTGCCACCACCGCTGCCTCCGATCCTAGTCCTCAAGTCCACGGCTCTCGCGCCTGAGCCCGTGAGCCAGACGCCTGCGGCTCAAAAAACCGCACCGGCCGTGCCTGCGGCTCCGCCCGTTGCGAAGCAGTCCCTCGAACTCCGCGTCGGCACTTACTGGATGGTGCGCGTGGGTGTGGTGATTCTGCTCACCGGCATCGTGTTCCTCGCGAACCTCGCCTATCGCGAGTGGATCACGCAGATGGGCCCGGCGGGCAAGCTCTCGCTCCTCTACCTCGCCAGCGGAGCGCTGCTCGGCGCGGGCGCGTGGCTCCAGCGCAAGGCCGCGCAGGCATCACTGAACAACTTCGCGCAGGTGCTTCTCGCGGGCGGCTTGGGCGCGGTTTATTTCACGACTTATGCCGCGCACCACTACGAACCGCTGCGCGTCATCGACAGCGCCCCGCTCGACGGCGCGCTACTGCTGGCGTGGGCGGGTTTCATCGTGTGGCTCGCGGACCGGAAGAAGTCCGAGACGCTCGCGCTCTTCGCCCTCGGCCTCGGCTACTACACCGCCGTCGTCACGCGCGTGGGCACCTTCACGCTCTACTCGAACCTCGTGCTCACCGTCGCCACCGTGTTCTTCCTCGTGCGCAACCGCTGGGCGCACCTCACGCTTGCCGGCCTCGTCGCGTCCTACGGCGGCTTCGCGTTCTGGCGCTTCTTCCACGACGGCCACTGGCTGCTGGGTGCGCCGACGGAGGACCTCGTGCTGTCGGCCCTTTTCCTCGCGGGCTACTGGGTGTGCTTCACGGCGGCAACCTTCCTGGCGGAGTCAGACTTGCTCGCGGACAAACGCCGCGCGGCCTTCCTCAGTGCAAACAACGGCGCGTTCTTCGCCCTCGTCACGCTCTCGATGAACGCGGCGAGCGGTTGGCAATTCTGGCAATTCTGTCTCGGCTTCGGCGCGGTGCTGCTCGGGCTGGCGGCCTTCGCCCGGACGCGACTCCCGCAGGAACCGTCCGTGCGCGCGGCCTATCTCACGCAAGGCCTGCTGCTCGTCACGCTCGGGCTGATAACGAAGTTCAGCGGGCAACAACTCGCTGTGCTGCTCGCGGCAGAAAGCGTCGTGCTCCTCACGCTCGGCCTGCGCCAGCCCAGCCGTCTGCTGCGCGCCGGCGCGTTCGTCACGGCGACCCTCGCGGTCGGCTGGTCTGTGCTGGGTTGGGAGCAGGGGCAATCCGTCGTGCTGGGCCTCGGCGTCACGGGGTTGCTGATCTTCAACGCGTGGTGGATGGGCCGGCACGAAGACCCGGCGGCCACCACGCTGCTGCGGCCCCGCACGACTTGGCTATCGCTGCTTCCCCTCCTCGCAGGAGCCGCGACGATTCTCCAGCACGCCGCTAGCAATAGCCTCATCGCCGTGTGGCTGATGGGTGCGGGATTGTTGCTCACGCTCTCCGTTCACGTGCTTCGCACGCGGGAGATAACGTTGTTCGCGCAGGGTTATTTATTCCTCGCGCACGGGTTCTGGCTCTTCGGAGGCGGCGACTGGTCGGCCCTCCCGGCGTGGCGTCCGGTGCTCCTGCTACTCGGCACGCTGGCGGTGATCCACTGGTGGACACGCCAGACGGTCATTGGCCACCGCAAGTTGGCGGAGACCTTTGAGACAGGCTACGCGCTCGCCGTGGTGGGGTTGCTTTACTCGTGGTTGCTCGGGCATTTCCCGGAGCCGAAGTGGCTCCTCGTGTCGTCCGCGCTCGCGCTGGCCGTGACAACTTACGGCGCGCTGACCCGCGCGTGGCGACTGGCGGCGGCAGGCCAATGCTTCGCGCTAGTCGCGGCAGTCAGCTTCGTCCAGCACCTGCAAGTGCCGCATCCGGAATGGGCCTTCGCCCTCGCGCCCATTGCGATGCTCCTGATCGTTTCGGCTGCAACGCACTGGGCGACCGTGCGTCGCACGGAACTCACCGGCGAATTGCGCGCCACGTTGCAGGTTGTCGCCGACGCGTATAAGTGGGTCGCGTTCGCGATGGTCGTGGCGATGGTGTTCCGCTACGTGCCGTTGGAACATCGCCCGTGGAGTTTCGCCGTGCTGGGAGGAATTCTCTTTGCCTACGCGGGCTTGAACCGCACGCCGCAGACGCTGGTCAGGAGCGGAATCCTGCTCAGCCTCGGACTCCTGACGCTGCTGGCGCCGAGTTCACCGAGCGAATCTCTGTTCTCCGTCGCGAACCTCCTTGCGGTGCTGCTGCCGCTCGCCCTGCAACAAGTCGCGCGGCGCGCTCCTGAGCGGTTCCCCCTGCCGGCCAACGCGCACGTCGTCGTGCTGCTGTTCGCGGGTGGGTTCCTTTGGCTGCACCTGACGCGCTGGCTG
>SIBB01000268.1 GCA_009695395.1 Pedosphaera sp.
ATTGTCGAAGTGCAGGCCGGCGGCCGCAGCCTCGTGCGCGTGACGGATGACGGCACCGGGATGAGTCGGGATGACGCGTTGCTCTGCCTCGAACGGCACGCGACGAGCAAGATCCAGCGGGCCGAGGATCTCGCGGCCATCGCGACGATGGGTTTCCGCGGGGAAGCGTTACCGAGCATCGCGAGCGTCAGTCGCTTCACTCTCACCACGCGCGAACGCGGCAGCGAGGCGCCCGAGGGGACGCGGGTCGTCATCAACAGTGGCAAGATCGTGGAGGTGAAGGCCGCCGGTTGCGCGACGGGCACGAGCGTGGAGGTGCGGCAGATTTTCTTCAACCTGCCCGCGCGCCGGAAGTTCCTGCGCAGCGAGGAGACCGAGCGGGCGCACATTCAACACTGGCTCACGCTCGCGGCGCTGGCACATCCCGAGATCGCGTTCACGCTCATCCACGACGGGCGGACGATCTGGCAACTGCCCGCCGTGCGGAAGATCGAAGAGAGCAGTGCGCACATCGCCGCGTTACAGGAACGTTGGCGCGCGATTGGTGGCGGCGAGAGACAGTTGCTCCCGGTGGATTTCCACGGCGAATATCAGATATTTGTCGCGGACGACGCGGCGCTTGAATCCCGCCAACAAGCCATCGGCGTCCGTGTCTGGGGGCTCATCGGCGCACCGGGCGCGAGCCGATCGACGCGCGAAGACCAGCATCTCTTCGTGAACGGACGGCCGATCGAGAACCGCGGCCTCAACGCCGCGCTCATCGAAGGCTACCACACCGCGTTGATGAAAAGCCGCTACCCAGTCTGCTGCCTCTTCCTCGAACTCGACCCGGCGGAAGTGGACGTGAACATCCACCCCGCCAAGCGCGAGGTGAAGTTCCACCGCGAACGCGACGTGCGCCGGATCGCAACGCAAGCCGTGCGCGAGACATTGCTGCGTTTCCACACAGCCACCATTTCAACAACCGCCAAGAGTCCTCCAAGTCACTTTGCGCGAGCCGAAGCAGCGGCCAGCGAACCGAAGGCCGACGCGCCTGTTGACTTCGCTGACACGGCCGCTGCAACCGATCAAACCGCACCCGCTCCGGCGGCGTTGGCGGAGTTGTCCCGCTTTTTCTCAAAGCCGAATCAAGACGCAGCGGCAACCGACACGCCGCCGCAGGCGACGCAACCGACCTTGCCGATGGGCTTCGCCTCTCGTTCCACATTTATCCCCTCATCAACTGCCGCGACGGCCGCAGGACATCCCGCGGCCGCGCCTCTGTTATCCGTGCCGCTGCGGCTCGTCGGCGTCATCAGCCGGCTTTACGTGGTTTTAGAATCGGACCGCGGATTGGTGCTGATGGACCAGCACGCGGCGCACGAGCGGATTTTGTACGAGCAGATGCTCGAGCGGCTCGAGAAGCAGGGCGATTGCCCGAGTCAACGACTGCTGTTGCCGGAGACGGTGGAGCTTTCTGCGCGCGACGCGCAGTTCGTGCGGCAGAATCTCGCCACGCTCGCGCGCCTCGGCGTGGGCCTCTCCGAGTTCGGCGATCGGACGTTCCTGCTCGATGGCCTGCCGCCATTCGCGAAGACACGCGACGCGCGGCGGTTCGTGCTGGAATTGGTGGATGAATTGAAGGCCGCCGGCGAATCGGTGAACACCCTGCGACTCGGCGAACATGTGGTGACCAAGACCGTCTGCCGCCACGCGGTGAAAGCGAACGACCCACTGGCCGGCCCGGAGCTGGAGAAGCTGGTGGAAGACCTGCGCCGTTGCACGATGCCCTACACCTGCCCGCATGGCCGGCCCACGCTCATCGAGTTCAGCCTGCATGAGCTGGAGAAACGTTTCGGCCGCACTCAATAGAGTTCGCGCGGAAAAACGGCTTGCAACAGGGCTTGGACCGCGTATGTTCAGCACTCGCCTGAACCCGCGTGTGCGGAGTTCGATTGAGGCTGAGAAACGAAAGTTAACCAATAACCTAACCTCTAACCTCCGTTGCCCCGCAACGTCGGTCGTTAGGCAATGGAGTCTTCGCGGTGCGTTTGCACCCAAGTCTCCCCCGTCAGAAACATAGTTATGCTTACCATGGAAGAAGCCATGCGGCAGAGCGCCACGCGCTTCGCCGCCGGTGAAATCGTCAAAGGCACCATCATCGAAGTCCACGCCAAGGATGTGCTGGTGGACATCGGTTACAAATCCGAAGGTGTCATCTCCTCGAATGAGTTCGTGGACTCGGACTCCCTCAAGGTCGGCCAAGTGGTGGATGTGCTCATCGAGCGCCTCGAGAACCGTGATGGCATGGTCGTGCTCTCGCACGAAAAGGCCGAGTTTAAGAAGAACTGGGACCGCATCCTCACCATCTGCAACGAGGGCGGCATCATCAACGGCAAGGTGAAAGCCATCGTCAAGGGCGGCCTCATCGTGAACATCGGCGTCGAAGCCTTCCTCCCCTCCTCACAGGTGGACGTGGTGCCGCCGCGCAACCTGCCCGACTTCGTCGGCAAGAACTTTGATTTCAAGGTCGTCAAGATCAACGCCGAGCGCCAGAATATCGTGCTCTCGCGCCGCGAACTGATCGAACAGGAACGCGCCGAGAAACGCTCGCAGTTGCTTGGCTCGCTCACTCCGGGCGATGTCATCAAGGGCGTCGTCAAGAACCTCACCGACTTCGGCGCCTTCATCGACCTCAACGGCCTCGATGGCCTCCTGCACATCACCGACATGAGTTGGGCGCGCCTCGCCCATCCGTCGGATTTGCTCAGGGTCGGTCAGGAACTCGAGGTCGTCGTCCTCGACATCAACCGCGAGCGCGAACGCGTCTCCCTCGGCCTCAAGCAAAAGAGCGCCAACCCGTGGGACAGCATCGCGGAGAAATTCCCCGTCGGCACCAAGATCAAGGGCAAGGTCGTCAACCTCGTCGCTTACGGCGCGTTCGTCGAAATCGCCCCCGGCATCGAGGGACTCATCCACGTCACCGAACTTTCGTGGACCAAGCGTATCGCCAAGCCCGCGGATGTCCTCAAGCAGGGTCAGGAGATTGAGGCGGTCGTTCTCGGCATCAACCGCGAAGAGCAGAAGATCTCCCTCGGCGTGCGCCAACTCGAGACCAACCCGTGGGACAGCGCCGCGGCCAAGTATCCCGCCGGCACCAAGATCAAGGGCAAGGTCCGCAACCTCACCAGCTACGGTGCCTTCATCGAGCTGGAAGAAGGCCTGGACGGCATGATCCACGTCTCCGACATCTCGTGGACGCGCAAGATCAACCACCCCTCCGAAGTCCTGCAGAAGGGCGACGAGGTCGAGGCCGTCATCCTCGAAGTGGACAAAGCCAACCAGCGCATCTCCGTCGGCATCAAACAGCTCTCGGAAGACATCTGGACCAACATCGACAAGTACTACAAGGTCGGCGACCTCGTGAAGGGCAAGGTCACCAAACTCGCCAGCTTCGGCGCCTTCGTCGGACTCGAACACGAGCTGGACGGCCTCGTGCACATCTCGCAAATCAGCGAAGAGCGCATCGAGAAAATCAAGGGCGTGCTGGCGATCGATCAGGAAGTCTCCGCACGCGTCGTCAAGATCGACCGTACCGAGCGCCGCATCGGCCTTTCCATCAAGGCCGCCAACTACTCCCCCGAGCAGATCAAGGCCGAGCAAATCGCGCTCGACTCCCTCAAGCCGGGCGAAGATCTCGTGGCCCTCGAGCACGCCTTCGACATCGCCGACGAGACGAAGAAAAAGGACTAACCTCCACCAACCCACTTCACAGGCGGGCCGCAAGGCCCGCCTTTTTCTTTTCCAACAACAATCCGCACCTCATCAGTCCTCACAGATTTCTACACCCCGACGGCCTTGTCGGCGGGACAGCGATTCAAAATCCACTTGTCCCCCTGCCCCGCTGCCGCGATAACTCTGCCGCTGATGAACATTCTCGATGAACTCAACTGGCGCGGGTTGATCGCCGACTGCACGGACACCGCTGAACTCACCAAGCGTCTCGCCGCCAGTCCCATCACGCTCTATTGCGGATTCGATCCCACGGCCGATTCCCTCCACGTCGGCAACCTCGTGCCGCTCCTCGCCCTGCGCCGCTTCCAACTTCTCGGTCATCATCCCATCGCCGTCGCCGGCGGCGCCACCGGTTCCATCGGCGATCCCAGCGGCAAATCGCAGGAGCGCCAGTTGCTCACGAAAGAGACCCTCGCCGCCAACATCGCCTGCGTGAAGGGCCAGCTCGCCCGCCTGCTCGACTTCGACACGAAGACAAATCCCGCGCGCCTCGTGGACAACGCCTCGTGGACCGCGCCCATCAGCTACCTCGATTTCCTGCGCGACATCGGAAAGCATTTCTCCGTGAACATGATGGTCTCCAAAGAGAGCGTCCGCGCCCGCATGGAGGACCGCGAGGTCGGCATCAGCTACACCGAGTTCAGCTACATGCTGCTGCAGGCTTTCGACTTTTATCATCTGCGCAAGGAATTGAACTGCGAGCTGCAGATCGGCGGCTCCGATCAGTGGGGCAACATCACTGCCGGTGGCGATCTCATCCGCAAGAAGCTCCCCGGCGCCACCGCGTGGGGTCTCACCCTCCCGCTCATCACCAACGCCGACGGCTCCAAGTTCGGCAAGACCGTCGCCGGCGCCATCTGGCTCGATGCCAAGCGCACGAGCGTCTATCGCTTCTACCAGTTCTGGATTCGCGTGGATGACCGCGATGTCCTCCGCTACCTCAAATACTTCACCTTCCACGTGCAGGACGAGATTGCCGCATTCGAGAAACAGCACACCGAGAACCCCGGCGCCCGCGCCGCGCACAAAGCCCTCGCGAAAGCCGTCACCGACCTCATCCACGGCGAGGCGGCCACCACCGAAGCGATGCGCGCCAGCGAGATTCTTTTTGGCGGCGACCTCAGCGGCATCAGCGAATCCACCTTCAGCGACATCGTCGGCGAAGTTCCGACAAAAGAGATTGAGAAAGCGACACTCGACGGCGCCGGACTGCCGCTCGTGGAACTCCTCGTCCACGCCGGCCTCTGCGCCTCAAAAGGACAAGCGCGAAAAGACATCGAAGGCGGCGGCATCTACGTGAACAACCTTCGTGAAGGCGACTTCCAGCGCGCCATCACCACCGCCAATCTCCTTTTCGGCAAGCACCTCCTCCTGCGCAAAGGCAAGCGCACCTACACCGTCATCACCGCGAAGTGATTGCCCCCCTCCCTCCCCTCCCTGCTGAGGATGGAGCGGGCGGGGCGAACGGGTGACGAAGCACTTGCGTGCAGGCGAT
>SIBB01000269.1 GCA_009695395.1 Pedosphaera sp.
CCGCCAACCCAGCCACCAGAACTTCGAGCCGCCGCGCTTGTAGAGCCATGCCATGCGGGCAGCATCTCATGTATGCAGACTGTATGCAATAACTACCGTTCATGGGTGTTCACAATGGTTAATTCATTAGGAAATAAGCGTAACAACTGATGTTTTTGGTATACGCTAAACCAGTTGCCGAAGTGACCGGAGCGCCGCTCTCGGACCTGGCGCGAAGTTTTTGCCACAAGAGGGCGCAAAGTGCGGAAAAGTTCCGCACCTCGTGTTGTTTCTCTTTGTGCTCTTTGCGCCCTTTCGTGGCAAATTCAGTTCCAGCGTTCTGGAGCTGAGCCGATTACTGGACCGGGTTTTTTCCTTTGAACGCCTCCCTCCTCCGACTAAATTGCCCCCATGAAACTCCATGTCCTCCTCCTGCTGTTTGGCTTGGTCGCTCCCGGTTGCCGGAAGAAGCCTGCCGCCGCTCCGCCGCCCGCTCCGGCTGAGGTCACCACTGCTGCCCCGGCCCAGAAAGACCCCGACCTCACCGCGCTCAACACGGCTTACAAGAAGTTCTGGAAAGAACAGGGGAGCCCGCCCGCGAGGCTTGATGATCTGGTCGCCAGAAAATACATGACCAGCATTCCCACGCCTCCGCCGGGGAAGAAGTTCAACGTGGACTGGGACAAGATGGAAGTGACGCTCGTGGGCCAATAGCCACTCCGTCGTCACAACCCGCGGCTTGGATGCCGCACCCTCCGCTGCACCGCTCAGAGGTCGTTGGGAAAGACCAGCGGGTGGCCGAGGTAGTTGGCCTTGTTGGTGCGTATCTCGATGTAGGTCATCGTCTCTGAGTGACCATCCATGAAGCAGTTGATTGACCGACCTCCCGTGTGGCGAGCCGCGGGCTGCTGCTCGTTCTGAGTGCGCCAAGTTGCAGGTGTGCCTGTGTTTCCCGGTGTGGTGTCCAGTGTGCCCCCACCCCGGATGGCGACCCATGGGACGTAACCGCCCTTCGGGTCTTGGGTAACCAGTGGCTTTCCAGAGTCCCCCATCAGCCAAATTTGTGAGGTGCGTCGGATGTCGTCCAATCGGCGGCTGCCAAGTGCTGTTCCAGCGGCGTTTGTGGCATAGCGGATGATGGTGTCCTCGATGGGGGCATATCCTTCCCACCAACCGCCCGATGTCCCGTTACCGCCCCAGCTGACAGCAATGTTTTGATCTGTCACGCTGGGACAGCGCCAGAGTCCGTTTTTTATTTTGTAGGATGGAAGGTATTTCAAGGGATCCAGAACATCGTAATACCATTGGCCACCGCCCCCGTTGGCGGTTGAGAAGAGGTTGACCAGCTTGTTGTCGAAGTCGCCCGCGTAGAGCAAAAAGCCCATGCCGACCTGCTTGTTGTTGTTCAAGCACTTCGTGGACTTCGCCTTCTCCTTCGCCTTGGACAGTGCCGGCAGCAGCATGCCCGCAAGGATCGCGATGATCGCAATGACAACGAGGAGTTCGATGAGCGTGAACGCGGACAGGCGGCGTGAGTGGAACAGTTTCATGGGTAAATTCGGGTGGTAATTTAAATCCTATCCGCACCCGTCCGCAGACGCGAGAAGTTTCTAAGCCCTGCCTCCGATGAAATTTCCTGCGTCCGAAGCTTCCGCAGCCCGCTATCGTCCCTTCGCCATGCACCCGCCCCGGCTCGTCTTGGCTCTCTTCTCTGTCCTCTTTCTTCTATCCTCTTGGGCAACCTCAGCCGCCCCCTTCTCCACCAACGCCAACCGCCTCGCCGTGCTGCGACTCGATGAACTCCCCCCAGCCCGCGCTTCTACGCCGAGATTTTTAACCGCACCTCCCCCGACGGCCACTTCCTCCAAGCCGACTCCTCCGTGATGTGCCGGCTCACCGACGACTTCCTGAAACGCCACGGCGTCACCGCACCTGCTGGGAGTTCCCCGCGATGGTTCCGAGCCACTGGGAAGCCTTCAACGCCCACGGCCCCACCAACGCCGTCGCCGTAGCCGACTGGCAGTTCGCGCTCGACGCCATCGTCCGCGCGCAAGGCGTCTTCACCTTCATCTTCCACCCGCACGGCTGGATTCGGAGCGACCAAATCATCCAGTTCATTGACCACGCCGAGCGCACGCACGCTCCGCGAGGCAGTCCTCAGGGCGCTCCTCTCGCGCCCGGCGTGGATTGACACCCTCCTCGTCGCCATCGAGCGCGGACAGATTGCCGCACGCAAATCAGCCCCGCTCAACGCCAGAAGCTCACCACTCAGCCGCAGTCCGCCCTCCGCGACCGCGCCACGAAGCCCTTCGCGCTCACCACAAACTCGCGGCCTTCACCGTCTCCATCCTGTCCTCCGTTTCCTTCGGCAAATCCGGTTAGAAGTCGAGACCGGTCTGCCTCTCAATCTCCCGCACGCTAGTCAGGAACTGCGTCAACGCAGGTTGCGCAAACTCACGCGGTCGAGGCGAAAACTGGAGAGATAGCTCTTTGGGGAGGCTACACCGCCGAGACGCCGAACAGCCTCGTCATGCGCGGCGCGGACGGCACCGAGGAAACCATCCTCCGCGCCGACCTGAATCAACTCCACGGCTCCGGCCTCTCGCTGATGCCAACGGGAATCAAAGCCGCGCTGAAGACCCAAGACATGGCCGACCTGCTGGCCTTCATCCGCGCCAAGTAGGACGGCAGCGAGTTTCGGGTGGCACCCGCATCCCGCGGGTCGTGCCGGGCGTCCCGCCCGGCACACGGCTTCGAAGTCCATCCAGCATCGCAGCAGAAGGCCCCACCGCTCACGCGACAGCGCAGCGCGCGAGCCATTACGGAGCCGCTTCGCCCCAGTGCACCAAGCGCCGGGCGTGACGCCCGGCGCGACCCGCGAGACGCGGGTGCCACCGATGAGCGTCCCGAGCACAGTTCTGCTTTCCGAAACCGCACTTGCCCGGCCCACCACCGTCCTTCAACCTCCCCTGCCTGACGCATCCGTTTGCGCGTATCGTATGAACCAATTCACGTCTTTCCATCTCGTCGCGTTCGCGTCGCTCGCGTTGCTCACCGCCTGCAAGAAGCCCGACGCCACCAAGGCCGGCCCGCCGCCCGCCATGCCGCCCACGCAGGTCGTCGTGGTCGAGGCGCGGCGCGAGTCCGTGGCGGAGGCGCTCTCGCTCGTCGGCACGCTGGCAGCGAACGAGTGGGTGGAGATCAAGTCGGAGCTGGAGGGAACGGTCGTGGAGATCGGCTTCGAGGAGGGGAAGGCGGTGACGAAGGGGCAGTTGCTCTTCCGCCTCGATGAATCACGGCTCACTGCCTCGCTGACCGAGGCGGAGGTGAACTTGAAACTCAGCAAGGTCAACTACGACCGCGCGCAGCAACTCCTGCGCGACAAGACCATTTCCCAACAGGAGTTCGACCAACTCGCGTCGCGCTTCGAGTCCATGCAGGCCGCGCTCGCGGTGAAGCAGCGCGAGCTTAAGGACACGAAGATTCACGCCGCGTTCGCCGGCGTCATGGGCGCGCGCAGCGTGAGCGTCGGGCAGGTCATCAAGAAGGACACGACGCTGGGAATGCTCGTGGACCTGAACCCAGTGAAGGTCGAAGTGAATGTGCCCGAGCGTTTCCTCAGCCTGCTGAAGCTCGATCAGACGATTGACCTGCGCGTCGCGGCGTTCGCGGGCAAGACATTCAAAGGCCAAGTCTATTTCATCGCACCGCAGGTGGACACCCACACGCGCACGGCGCTGGTGAAGGCGAAGATTGCGAATCCCGAGTTCGCGTTGAAGCCGGGGATGTTCGCGAACCTCGACCTGACGCTCCAGCTCCGCCCCGGCGCCGTGGTCGTCCCCGAACCCGCCATTATGGTGAACGCCGACCGGGCGATGATTTACATCGTGGACAAGGACTCGAACGCGCAGCTCCGACCCGTGAAGCTCGGGGTGCGACAGGCGGGCATCGTGGAAATCTTGGAAGGCGTGGCGGCGGGGCAGTTGGTCATCGTGGAGGGCGTGCAGAAGGTCAGGCCGGGGGCGAAGGTGAAACCGGCGGGGCCGGAGGCGGCAGCGGCCTATCAGAAGCAAGCAGGTGAGAAGGTGGGAAAGCGAGAAAGTGGGCCAGCGGGCGGTGACGTCGCGCCGGCCTCGGCGAAATGAGCGCGGTCATTCAATTCCATTGGCAACTTGATGCCTATCGGCTGTCCGTCGTGGCAGCGATGGACATTTTCGAGCGGTCAAAATTGTTCCCATCGGAAGAGAAGTATTCGCTGACTGACCAGATTCGCCGTTCCTCGCGCTCCGTGGCGGCTCAAATCGCCGAGGGCTGGCGGAAGCGCAAATACGAAGCCTCCTTCGTGAACAAGCTGAACGACGCCGAGGGCGAAGCCGCCGAGACCCAGACTTGGCTGGAGTATGCCGTGAAGTGTGGCTACCTCCAACGAGCCGAAGGCGAGAAGCTCCACAAGCAATACGACCAAGTCATCGGCAAGCTCGTGGCGATGGGCAACAACCCGACCCCGTGGCTTCTGCACAAAACCGCCCCCTAGCACCGGCCCTCTTCTCACTTTCTCACTCTCCCGCTTTCTCACCTGCTCCAGTGATACTTCCTCAAATCAGCATCCGCCGCCCGGTCCTCACCACGATGATGAGCCTCGCGCTCATTCTCTTCGGCCTCATCGCGCTTCAGCGCCTGCCGGTGCGCGAGCTGCCGGACATTGACCCGCCCATCGTCAGCGTCACGACCGTCTATCCGGGCGCGAACGCCGCTGTCGTCGAGACCGAGGTCACGGAGCGGCTGGAGGAGGAGATTAACAACATTGAGGGCATCAAGACGCTCACCAGCCAGAGCCGCGAAGAGGTCAGCACCATCACCATCGAGTTCGACCTCTCGCGCGAGATTGACCTCGCGGCGCAGGACGTGCGCGACCGCGTCGCCCGCGTGCGCGGCAAGCTGCCCCAGACCATCCTGGAACCCATCGTCGCCAAGCAGGACGCCGACGCGCAGGCCGTCATCTGGATTGGGGTCAACAGCGCGCAGTTCAGCCCGCTGGAGCTCACGCAGCTCGCGGAGAAGCAAATCAAGAACCGGCTCCAGACCATTCGTGGTGTGTCGGGCGTCATCATTGGCGGCGAACAACGCTTCGCCATCCGCCTCTGGCTCGACTCGGAGAAGATGGCCGCGCACCAACTCACCGTGCTGGAGGTGGAGCGCGCGTTGAAGCAGCAGAACGTCGAACTGCCCAGCGGGCGCATCGAAAACCTCGACCGCGAGATGACCATCCAGAC
>SIBB01000270.1 GCA_009695395.1 Pedosphaera sp.
GGTTCGCGCCCTTCTACGTGGGCGGCTTCTCCCTCCAAGCCGCGGCGGCGACCAACCACTACTCCGCCACCAATGCCTTCCTCACCTCCGATGACCTCGCCGAGCCGGGCTACCGCATCCGCTGCCGCAAGCTGATCCTGATCCCCGGCCAGAGCTTTGAAGCAGAGGAAGCGACGCTGTTCATTGGCAACGTGCCGGTGATGTATTGGCCGAAATACACGCGCAACCTCCAGGCGCACGGCGATTTCTGGGTGGTGACGCCGGGCTACCGGAGCCTTTACGGACCCTATGCGCTGGGCACGTATCATCGTGCATTCACGACGAACTTCAGCATGGACCTGCACCTCGACTACCGGCAGAAGCGCGGACTGGGCGTGGGACCGGACTTCAACTACGACGCGGGCCGGTGGGGCCAAGGGGAGTTCAAGTTCTACTACGCGCATGACGACGCGGCCAACACGAACGCCATGGGAGGCCCTCTCAACAACGAGCGCCACCGCATCAGCTTCTCGCACCGCGTGGACATCCGCACGAACCTCACCTTCAAGGCCGTCATCCGCGAGCAGAGCGACGCTTTCCTCATCCGGGACTTCATTGAGCACGAGTATCAGCGGAACACCCAGCCCAACTCCTTCATCGAGGTGAGTCAGCTCTGGTCCAACTGGAGCCTCAACTTCCTCGCCCAGCCGCGCATCAACGACTTCTTTGAGACCGTCGAGCGGCTGCCCGACGTGAAGCTCACCGGCCTGCGCCAGCAAATCGGCGTCACCCCGCTCTTCTACGAGAGCGACAGCTCCGTGGGCTATTACAAGCACGAGTTCGCGGACAACATTGCCAACAGCTTCGCGGCGGGCCGGGCGGACACCTATCACCAAGTGCTGCTGCCGCAGCAGTTCTTCGGCTGGCTCAACGTCACGCCGCGCGTGGGCGGACGCTTCACCCATTACACCGAGACGGATGGCTTCGGAGCCACGACCACCGAGGCGAATCGCGGCGTGTTCAACACCGGCGTGGAAGTCACCTTCAAGCTGCATCGCACGCTGCCGAATCAGGAAATCCCGTGGCTCCAAGCCAAGGGCATTCGCCACATCATGGAACCCGGCGTCAACTACGCCTTTGTCCCCTCGCCGAACCGCCTGCCCACGACCCTCCCGCAGTTCGACACCGAGTCGGCCAGCCTGAGGCTGCTGCCCATCGAGTTCCCCGACTACAACGCGATTGACGCGGTGGACAGCCAGAACGTCTTCCGCCTCAGCCTCCGGAACCTCGTTCAAACGAAGCGCAACGACCGTATCGACACGCTCCTGAACTGGGCGCTTTACACCGACTGGCGGGTGAAGCCGCGTGCCGGCCAGGGCACCTTCGCCGACGCCTTCTCCGACCTCGACTTCAAGCCGCGCGACTGGCTCACGCTCACTTCCGAGACGCGCTATGACATTGATAATGGCCGCATCCGGATCGCCGACCACCGCGCGACGATTGCGCCGGACGATCATTGGAGTCTCGCGCTGGGCCACCGTTACGTGCGCACCGACCCCGTGTTCTTCCCCGGTGCTGCGGGCAACAATCTCTTCACCTCCAGTTTTTTCTATCGCATCAACGAGGACTACGCCTTCCGCACGCGGCACGCGTTCGAGGCGCGCGACGGGCGGATGGAGGAGCAATACTACACCGTCTATCGCGACTTCCGCAGCTGGGTGGGCGCGCTCACCTTCCGCGTGCGCGACCTGCGCAACGGCTCGCAGGACTACACCATCGGTGTGACCTTCAACCTGAAAGCCTTCCCCCGCTACAAGCTCGGCCAGGACCGCGACGAGCCGGCCTTCCTGCTCGGCGGGTAGGCATGCGAGCAGGAGCGAAAACGTCACTCGGGTGAAGGAAGGGGGAGCCGCGGTTTGCGCATTGGGCTGACAAAAGGCAAAATGCCCTGTTGACACCTCGGTGCAACTTTGGTGTCATCCGCCTCCCTTTTACGGGCACAAACTTATGTATGCAGTTTTAGAAACAGGCGGGAAGCAGTATCGTGTCGTTGCTGGTGACACACTCGAGATCGAGCGGCTCGCCATCGAGGCCGGGCAGGTGGTCACGTTCGACCGCGTGTTGCTCGTCAATGCCGATGGCAAGCTCAGTGTCGGCAGCCCCACTGTTGCCTCGGCGACCGTGCTGGCCGACGTCGTCGCGCACAAGCGCGGCGTCAAACTCATCGCCTTCAAGATGAAACGCCGCAAGGGCTACCACCGCACGGTGGGCCACCGGCAGGAACTTACGGTCGTCAAAATCAAGGAAATCAAAGCTTAAGCGCGGGCTGGTCCTCCAGCCGCGCCGGAAGGAAATTTTATGGCACACAAGAAAGGTCAAGGCAGTAGCCGCAACGGGCGCGATTCAAATTCGAAGCGCCGCGGCGTAAAGGCGTTCGGCGGCGAATACGTCTCCGCCGGCAGCATCATCGTCCGCCAGGTCGGCTCCAAGTTTAACGCGGGAGTCAACGTCGGCACCGGCCGCGACTGGACGCTGTTCGCCCTCGTGGACGGACACGTCAAGTTCGAGAAGGGCAAGCGCCGCGTCGGCGTCACCCCCCTCTCCGCTTCAGCAGCGGAGGCAGCGGCCACAGCGGCAACGAACTGACCTCGCCAGAGCGCTTTCACGGGCGAGGCTCCGGCCTCGCCTTTTTTGTTGGTCACGGCAGATTCAAATCATGTGGACACCGACTGGAAGTGGTTCGACGGCCTCGCAGGCCGTGCCGGCTTCAGGTGGTCTCTCACGGTTGGCTCACTAGTTTCTTCCTCCTCTCATGTTCGTTGACGAGATCAAAGTAATGGCGCGCGCCGGACACGGCGGTAGGGGTTGTATCGCGTTCTGCCGCGAGGCTTACCGCCCCAAGGGCGGGCCGGACGGCGGCAATGGCGGGCGCGGCGGCAGCGTGATCCTCCAGGCGAACCACGACTTGAACAATCTCATCGGGCAATTCTACGTGCCTCGCTTGATCGCGGAGAAGGGCCAGCACGGCTTGGGCAAGGGCATGGATGGCCACGGGGGCAAGGATCTCATCGTGAACGTGCCCTGCGGCACGCTGGTCTGGAAGCTCCCGGACTCGCTTGAGGATGCCGTGACGTCCGAGGACGACTCGGATGACTCGGCAACGGCGCCGGTCGAGACTCGGAGAAGGTCCGTCGCGCAGCAGGAGCCGATGCTCATTCAGACGGCGAAGCGGCCTTTGCTGCGCTTCGCGGGGAACGAGATGGCAGAGGAAGTTGACCTTTCAGCAGAGGACGATTCGCAGTCGGTCCGGATTGGGCCGGACGATGCCGAGTTGGTCACCGACCTGACAGTTCACGGGCAGCAGTTCGTGCTCTGCAAGGGCGGTCGCGGCGGACAGGGCAACCGCAACTTCGCCACCGCCCGCAACCAGACCCCGCGCTTCGCACAGCCGGGCGAGGAGGGCGGCGCGGGCAACTACCGCTTCGAGCTGCGGATGATGGCCGATGTCGGCGTCGTCGGCTATCCGAACGCCGGCAAGTCCACGTTGCTCACGGCCATCTCCCGCGCGCGCCCCAAGATTGCGGCCTATCCCTTCACCACGCTGACGCCGCAGGTGGGCATTGTGGAATACACCGACTTCAAGCGCCTGACCCTCTGCGACGTGCCGGGACTCATCGAGGGCGCGCACGAGAACGTCGGCCTCGGCCACGCCTTCCTGCGCCACATCACGCGCTGTAAAATCCTCGTCATCCTCCTGGACATGGCGGGCACGGACGGGCGCGAGCCGTGGAACGATTACGCGCAGCTCTTGAACGAGCTGGAGCTTTACGACCCCGTGCTGATGGACAAGCCGCGCCTTGTCGTCGCGAACAAAATGGACGAGCCGGCGGCTGAGGCAAACCTGAAGAAGTTCAAGCGCCGCGTCCCGCGCACGCCCGTGCTGTCCATCTCGGCGGCGTTCGGCGAAGGCATTCCAAAGTTCAGGGACTCGATTCGCAAGGCGGTGGAAGCGGGCGCGACCGTTTGAAGTAGAATTTCTCGGTGCGACAACCCTAGCCTTGTGCAGCGTGCCGCCCTCCTTCATTATGAGGTTGTTATGGCGTCAAGGATGCGATCAGTCACAAACATTCCCCGTTCGCGGACGCCTGTTAACAGAGAGAGATTTTGAGACATGGCCAATTTTGTTGATTTGATCCGTGGGTTGGTGGACGACGGCGAGGAGCTGAAGGCCACGGCGCGTTTCCGCCTGGGCAAGCTCATCGCCAAGGGCGGCATGGGCGTGGTCTATGAGGCCGAGCAGATCGGCGCGTATGGATTCGCCAAGAAGGTCGCCCTCAAGCTCATCGAGCCGTCCACCTCCGGGCAGGCCGAGGTCATCAAGGCGTTCATCGGCGAGGCGCGACTCGTGGCGCGGCTCGTCCACCCGAACATCGCGCAGGTTTACAACCTCGGCCGCACCTCGAACCACATCTTCATCGTGATGGAGCACATCCACGGCTTGAACTGCCAGGATTTGCTGGGGCGGCTGGCGGCGCAGGGCTCGCGGCTGCCACGGGACTTCGCGGTTTACATCGTCCACCGCGTGCTGCGCGGGCTGGCTTACGCGCATGACATTTCTGGCGAGGATGGCAAGCCGCTGGGGCTCGTGCATCGGGACGCGCACTTGCGCAACATCCTCGTGAGCTATCAGGGCGACGTGAAGCTCACCGACTTCGGCATTGCCCGCGCGCAAGGCTTTCTGCCCAAGGACAGTCCCGATGTGATCATCGGCCGGCCGGACTTCATGAGCCCGGAGCAAATCACCGGGCAGCCGATAGACCAGCGCTCGGATGTGTTCACCGCCGGCGTGGCGCTGGCGACGTTGCTGCTGAACCACAATCCCTTCGCTGGCGAAAACCTGGAGGACACGCGCCGCCGGATCACGACCGCGCCGCTGCCGGACTTCACCGTGCTGGACAGCCGCGTGGACGGCGAGTTGTGCGACATCCTCCGCAAGGCGCTGGAGCGGGACCCGGCCAAACGCTACGCCGGCGCCGAGGCGATGATGAACGACGTGGAGCGCTACCTCTTCATCAACCGCGTCGGCCCGAACACGGAGAGCCTGCGCCGCTTCATGCAGGATCTCATGGTTGCGCCGAACGAGACGCGCATGTTGCGCCGCGAAGATTTCAGCGACTCGACCCACATGGTGCTGCCGTCCACGACGGCGCTGCCGATGGTGGGGGTGTAGAAACCGCCTTCCCCTCCGCCGTGCCGGCCGCTATACGAAGC
>SIBB01000271.1 GCA_009695395.1 Pedosphaera sp.
CACCACCGGCTTGAGACTGGAAACCTTGATGGTTTCACCGACCTTAAGCTCGGTTACATCGACGTTGACCGCCTCGGGCAAATCCTTCGGAAAGCAGCGGACCCGCAGATGCTGCATGTTCAATTCGAGCACGCCGCTCTGGTTCTTCACGCCGAACGATTCACCGGTCACGCGCACGGCGACCCGGATTTCAAATTTTTCGTCAGCCTTTACCTCCTGCAAGTCGACATGCAGATACTTGTCCGTGATCGGGTCGCGCTGGACCTCTTGAAAGAAGGAAAGGGCCTTGTCGGTCTTGTCCGTGCGCTCGAGTTCGACGAGGACGGCGCGGCCGGCGACGCCCTTCAGGAGACGGATGAACTCCGCGCCATCAATCGAGAGGGACTCCGGGCTGGTGTGCTTCCCATAAAGAATCGCCGGGACGCGATTGGCCTTGCGGAGGCGGCGGGAGGCGCTGCGGCCTGTCTGGGCGCGCGGCGTGACGGTGAGTTTGAACTGTTGTTTCATGGATTTCGTTCCCCCTGTCACCCCGGAATTGGAGGCAGGCGTAGTGGAAAAGAGGCTGAGGTCATAGGTGCGCAAGGGCCGAAAGCAACCAAAACTTTGGGCGGGGGCCGCTTTTCCGCGCTGGTGGGAAAAACGAGCATTGACAAGCCACGCGTCCGCTCTGTTTTTCAGCCCTCTTTCGCATGGTGCAAGCCGCGCGAGCGACGTTGCCCGGTAGCTCAGTGGCAGAGCAGGTGACTGTTAATCACTTGGTCGCTGGTTCGATCCCAGCCCGGGCAGCCATTTACAGACAACAGTTTAGAGGTTTTGTCTGTTTGCGCCCAAAATGCTGTTAGCCACTTGTTGGCCACTTTTTGAGCCCTCCTATTCCCTACGGCTGCTCTCAGACCCACTGTTCGCATGCTAATCTGTGAGTGAAATCAGCAACGGGCTGGCCCTCCTGCTGGAGGTTGGCGTATCCTCAACCACTGGCGCCGGGCGTGCGTTGCTGCCATTGTCGCCTTGAGGTCGTCGTCATCGAGTAAGTCGCCGCCCTGATTTCGTCTACGTCGTGCCATTGTTATATCGTTGCCGGCTCTATTTCGAGCGCTGGCAGTTTGTCGATCAGCTCGCGGTTATACGCCTCTCCGTCGATTCCGTGGTGAACTCGCCGGTGGCAGGTAGGACAGAGTGCAATGACGTGCGCCGGGTGATCAGGACCGCCGTCTGCACGACGAGTCGCACGCTCCTCGCGCTGGGTGGCAATGAAAATTCCGCTCTCCTCATGGGCCTCCCCGTGGCCTCAACGAAAATCACCGTCTATGCGCTCAACGGCTTCTGCGCCGCGCTCGCGGGCATTGTGGCCACGCTCTACACCGGCTCGGGCAATCCCAGCATGGGCATCGGACTCGAACTCGACGCCATCGCCGTCGTCGTGATCGGCGGCACTCTGCTCGCCGGCGGCCGCGGCCACCTGCTCGGCACGCTGCTGGGCCTGCTCATCTTCGGCACCATCCAACTCACGCTGCCGGCGACGCCGCCAGTGGCGCCTGAGAAGGGCAGGTCTCTGACCTGCCCTCGACCGGTGCTGCCTACGGCGAACGCGAGGAGCGCGGTCGAAAGCAAAGCAAAGCTGCGTTTCATGGATGGGAAATGGGCGGGTCAAAGACCCGCCCTACCTGCTAAAATCGCCCGTTGATTCCCATCGTCCACGTCGTGCCGTTGATTTTCGTCACGTTCCTCTGCGAGGGGATGTAGCGGTAGAAGGCCTGTGGTTCGTTCGTGAGATTGGAGATGTCCCAGAAGAGCTGCGTGTTGGGACGGAGCTGCCAGGTGAAGCCGAGATCGGTGACGGTGCGGGCGAAGCGGTACTCGTTGCGCGCCGGGGCTGTGGCGTTGCTGATAGGAAACTCGTTGAAGTCTCCAGTGAACTTGTCTGTGAGGGTTTGTAGAGGCGACCGGCCGGAGTTCTCAGATGCCAATTCGAGGATCCGCGCCACTTCGGCCACGGGGTTGAAGTTCATTCAGCGGACAATCCGGAATTGATGGTCGTGCGCACATGCCAACAAGCAACTCACGTGAACCTCGCGATGGATGACTCGCGGGATCACGCAAATAGGCCCGGCAGGGCGATGCGAGCGGCCGCCCCGATCGCCGAACATCGCTCCAATGTCGCGCTTCGGTAGGGCCAACGTAGGCGAGGGTGAATCCCGGGCAGCCAGTTTCCAGCGACCGCGTTGGCCTTGTCCGCCGCCATATTGGCAAGCTTGTCTTGTGAGATCAGAGGAACGATATGGGCGGCCCAGAAGGTCTGGATTGCCTGCTCGAATTCGATCCCCGCGATGGGATCCCGAAGGCAGAGTTCGTACCACGCCTGCCCTCCTTTGGGGCTGAGGCAGGCCACGTTCGAATAAGCGCCGCGAGCGCCGCGAGCGAGGCCGCTCGCCAAGGTGTGGCCCGGAATGAACACCGAAACCTCCCGCATGGTGGGTTGCATCGCCCGATACCACGCTTCGTCCCCGCCGGGAACTTTCATGCCGACGATGGCGCGGTTGCTGGCGACCAGTTGTGCCCACTCCGCGGGTGCGAGGTGGCGTTTGGCGTGGGGCGGGTTGTACACGACGAGCGGCACGGGGGCGGCTTCGGCCGCAAGCGTTTCGAGGAACGCGACGATCTCCTCGAACGTAGGCGAAAACCAGTCCGGGAGGATGACCTGAAAGGCCGAAGGGCGCAGGGCCTTGGCGCGGCGGATGCGCTCGCGTGAAAGTTGCGGGCTCATGTGGCAGGCGCCAATCTGGAATGGCATCCCGGCGCGCTCACAGTGCTCGGCGAGCAGCGCGCTCACGCGGTCGAACTCGTCTTCGGTCTGCGTGTAGAACTCACCGGCACTGCCGTTGGAGTAAATGCCGTTGACGCGCGCGGCAATGAAGTGGTCGAGCTCGGCGGCGAGCAGGCCGTAGTCGATTGAGTCGTCGCGGTTGATCGGCAGGAGCAGCGTGGCCCAGTTGCCGTGGATCGAGGAAGCGGTGGCGGGAGTCATGAAGAAATTATGGTGAGCGCCGACTCGACTTGGGCGACAATCCGCTCGACGAGGTGGGCGATGAGCCGGCGCAGCTGCGCCGGCTCATCGTGGAGCCCGATTGCGCCGGGCGGCAGGTCGGAGACGGCCCGGCCGGCGGTCTAGCGGCAGATTCGGTCATGGGAGCTAATGGGAGTCGGCGGTGGGCGATCTGGCCGGGTCGGTGGCGGTGGCCACGGCTCGGGGCCGCGGCCCACCGGGGAGCAGGAGGCTGGCGGCGTAGCCCACAGCCACGCAGGTTGAAATGCCGATAAACGCATAGAGGTAGACCTGGACCGCCATCCGGGTCTGCACGAAGTAAAGCACGAGTGCGCTTGCAATCGCGCCGATCATCGCTCCGGCGGTCGTCGCACGACGCGTGAAGATGCCGAGAATGAAAAGACCGGCCAGCCCGCTGGCGGTGAGCCCGAGGAGTCCCTGGAAAAAATCAAAGGCAGAGCCGACGCCGGCAAACGCCAGCACACCCGCAAGCGCGACGGCTGCGACCCCCGCGCCCGCGGTTATTACCTTGGCGGCGTGCAGCCAGTGCGCGTCGGAGCGCGACGGACCGAGGCGTTGCAGGAAGTCTGTGACAATGACGGTGGAGGTGGCGTTGAGACTTGTGGAGATCGCCGATTGGGCAGCGGCGAAGACACCGGCGACGACAAGGCCGGCGACGCCCGCGGGCAGCTCGTGGGCAATGAAGAACGGCAGGATGGCGTCCGGCCTGGGCAGGCCGGCGAGCTGCGTGGGGTTGAGCCGGTAGTAAACGAATATCGCGGTGCCGACACCGAGGAGCAGGCAGGTGTTGCCGATGGCGATGCCGGCGTTGATCCATAGCGCGTGGCGCGCGGCGGGCAGGTCGATGGTCGTCTGGTAGCGTTGAATCATGCTCTGATCGGAGATGTAGGGCACGATTTGGGTGAAGATGCTGCCGAGGAGCACAGCCCAGAGGGCGTTGTTCGCGATGTCGCCGGACCAGCGGGTGAGTTGGAACTTCTCATGTTCGGCGGCAACTTGCGCGATCGTGGCAAGCCCGCCGTCGAGCCGGAACGCGATTAGCGCGAAGCTGGCCAGCGCCGCGCCCATGAGGAACACCGTCTGCACGAAGTCCGTCCAGATCACGCCCTCGATGCCTCCGAGCGTGGAATAAACGGCGCTGAGCGCACCGATGACGAGAATGCACGCGACGATGTTCAGATCAGTCACCGCGGCCAGTGCGAGTGCCGGGAGGTAGATCACTAGCGCCATGCGGCCGAGCTGTAGCAGCACAAACGCCGTCGCGCCGTAGAGCCGCGCGACGAGACCGAAGCGCGTCTCGAGAAATTCGTAGGCCGACGCCGAGCGCAGGCGGCCGAAGACGGGCAGCAGTACGTAAATCACGAGCGGCGCGAGCAGCAGAATCGGGACGTTGACCCAGAGAATCGTCCAATCCTCGGCGTAGGCCTTTGCGGGGATCGACATGTAGGAAATCGAACTGACATTGGAAATGCTGATACCCATGACCCACCAAGGGATTCGCCGGCCGGCGGTGAAGTAGTCCGCCGTGCTCCGGGTGCGGCGCGCAAACCAGAGACCGAGGCAGAGTGTGCTCAACAGGTAGGCGCCGAGGGTGGCGTAATTGAGCAATCCGAACTCGACGGGGGCGGCGGACATGGTGCTTCCGAGTTGGTGGCGGTGCGAACGATCAGCGCGGCGGCACGAAATCGAGCGACCACACTTCCGGTGAGCGGTAGCCGGGGATGCGTTCGCCGTTGGGGATGATCCACTTTCCGCGCCAAACGGTTGTCGGCACGGTGGCGCGAGAGAAGGGAGCGGTGCCGACCTTGACCCAGCGATCCTCGGCCGGGCGGTAGGCGAGCACGGACTGCGGAAAGCCGGGATGGCGCGGACCGTTGAGATGCACGAGCGTGCCGTCGTCGCCCGAAAGCACGAGCAACTGCCCGTCGGCAGTCATCGGCGCGGGCGAGGCAGCAGCGGCAACTGCGCAGGGGAGATCGGCGAGTCGCCGCCAGGTGCGTGCCGGCGAGAAGGCATAGGCGTCCTTGAGATACGTGCGGAGGGGTTTGCCGTCTGGACCCGCGTGGAGACCCACACCACTGAAGACATAAAACGTGTCGCCGAC
>SIBB01000272.1 GCA_009695395.1 Pedosphaera sp.
GCCGAAGCCCGCTGGCCCCACCACGATCAACATCGCCGCGCCGAAGAAGACGCTGGATTGATGCTAAAGCGTGGCTTGGAAAGGGTGAGCTCAGACACGCGGTCAGCCGTTTGCTTTCCAAACGAAACCTGACGCTCTTCGGGGCCTTCATCAGACTCCGCTCGCATGAGTTCACCCGTGCGCGCCGTTCAGCTACTTGATGCCGTGGTTCACGCGCGGGCCGATGGTGTGCCCGCCGTCCACGACCATCGTATGGCCGGTTATGAGGTCGGTGGAGATGAGCGCGAGGATGGCGGCTGCGATGTCCTCAGGCTGGCAGACTTTGCCCAGCACGGCGTGCTTGGCCTTCGCTTCCTTAGCGGACTCGAAGTCGTCGCCCAAGCCCTTTCGCAGCCACTCACCGTCAATGAAGCCCGGAGCAACGGCGTTCACGCGGATGCTCGGGCCGAGTGTGCGGGCGAGGGCGAGCGTGAGGTTGATGACCGCCGCCTTCGACGCGCAGTAGGGAATGCTGCTGCCTGCGCCGACGATGCCCGCGACGCTGGCGACGTTGATGATGACGCCGTCTCCGTTGCGTTCCAGATGCGGCCGCGCGGCTCGGGCGCATTGGAACGGGCCTTTCAAGTTCACGCCCAAGATGCGGTTCCAGTCCTCGTCGGTGACCGCTTCGAGGTCGGGAAAGTTGATGAAGCGCGTGGTGCCGGCGTTGTTCACCAGCACGTCGAGACGGCCGAACTCGCGCACGGCCGCGTCCATCATCGCGCGGCAGACGGCGTCGTCCGCCACGCTGCCGGCGAAGCAGATGGCTTGGCCGCCGAGCGCGCGGACTTCAGCGGCGGTGCGCTCGGCTTCGTCGCGCGAGGTGCTGTAGTTGATGAGCACGCGACAGCCGCGCCGGGCGAGGGCGAGAGCGGTGGCGCGACCCACACCACGAGATGAGCCGGTGACGACGGCGGATTTTCCAGAGAGGTCCATGTGCGAAGGGTGGAGTTCGGGGTCTAAGGTTCAAAGTTCAAAGTTGGTCCGGGCGCAAGTGACTTTGAACCTTGAACTTTGAACCCGGAACTTCACTCTCTTTCCATCATGGACGACCTAAACCAACTCGACGAACTCATGGCGTGCCGGCTCGACGACGGGCGCAAGGCCGTGACGCCCTGCACCATCGTCATCTTCGGCGCGAGCGGCGACCTCACCATCCGCAAACTCATCCCCGCGCTCTACCATCTCTTTGCTGAGAAGGCGCTGCCCAACCCGGTGCGCATCGTGGGCTTCGCGCGCCGTGAGAAGGACGACGCGGCATGGCGCGGCGAGCTGAAGGCGGGCGTGGAGCAGTTCAGCCGCACCAAGAAGGTGGACGAGGCGGTGTGGGCGGAGTTCGCCACGAACGTCTCCTACTGCCAGGGCGACCTGACCGACGCCGCTGCCTACGCCCGACTTGGGGAGAAGCTCGCGTCGTTCGGCGTGCCGCAGTTGCGGAACAACCTGCTGTTCTACCTCGCGATTTCCCCGAGCCAGTTTGCCGCTGTGGTGGAGCAACTCTGCCACGCCAACTTGCTCAAGCGCGACGAGACGCCCGGCGAGTGGCAACGCGTCGTCGTGGAGAAACCCTTCGGCACCGACCTCGCCTCCGCGCTCAAGCTGAACAACGAGCTGACGCGGTTCGTGCATGAGAAGCAGATTTTCCGCATCGACCACTACCTCGGCAAGGAGACCGTGCAGAACATCCTGATGTTCCGTTTCTCGAACGCCATCTTCGAGCAGCTCTGGAACCGCACCTCCGTGGACCATGTGCAAATCACGGTGTCCGAGAAGGTCGGCGTGGGCGGGCGCGGCGGTTATTACGAAGAGTCCGGCGCGATGCGCGACATGGTGCAGAACCACTTGCTGCAAGTGCTCTCGCTCATCGCGATGGAGCCCCCGGTGTCGCTGGACGCCGAGGCGGTGCGCGATGAGAAGGTGAAGCTGCTCAAGTCCGTCAGCCCGGTGCGCGACGTGAGCACGCAGGTCGTGCGCGGCCAATACTTCGCCGGCATGGTGGACGGCAAACTGCGCAACGGCTACCGGCAGGAGGAAAAGGTGAAGACCGATTCCAACGTCGAGACCTACCTCGCGCTGAAGCTGTTCATTGATAACTGGCGCTGGAGCGGCGTGCCGTTCTTCCTGCGCACCGGCAAGTCGCTGCCGCATTCCGCGAGCGAGGTCCGCATCCAGTTCCGCCCGACGCCCAACGTGCTCTTCGCCGCGAAGTGCGGACTGAAGCTGGACCCGAACGCCATCACGCTACGCCTTCAGCCCAACGAGGGCATCACCCTGCGCTTCAACGGCAAGGTGCCCGGCGCGAGCCTGCAAGTGCGCCCGGTGCGGATGCATTTCAGCTACGACTCGGAGTTCGGGGCCTACACGCCGGAAGCCTACGAGCGACTGCTGCTCGAGGCGGTGGCCGGCAACGCCACGCTGTTCATCCGGCGGGATGAGGTGGAGACGGCGTGGGGTATCGTGGACCCGATTCGCGCGGGCTGGGACAACAAGCCGCTGACGAACCGCGAGTTTTATTCTGCCGGCACTTGGGGGCCGGTCGCCGCCGAGGATTTGCTCGCGCCCACCGGCCACGTCTGGCGCGACCCGCAGCCAGCGAAGTAACGCCCGGCGCAACTGCGGACTTTCCGGCCCATGCCCAACTGGGAACTGAAACACTTCGCCAACGCTACTGCCGTGGCAGACCAGTGCGCCGCCGATTGCCTTGCGCTGCTGGCTCCGCCCTCCGCGCGGAAGTGCATCGCGATTTCTGGCGGCCGCATCGCGAAAGATTTTTTCACCTCGGTCGCCCGCGTCGCGAAGGAGCGCGGACAGTCCCTTGCGAACCTCCACTTCTTCTGGGCTGACGAGCGCTGCGTGCCGCCGGACCATGCGGAGAGCAACTACCGCAGCGCGGCGGAACTGCTGCTCACGCCCCTGCGAGCGTCTGTGGAGAACATTCATCGTCTGCGCGGAGAGGAGGAGCCAGAGCTAGCCGCTCGTGAGGCGGAGGCGGAGTTGCGCCGATTCGCGACGACGAGCAACGCCAGCCAGCCCGTGCTGGACCTCGTGTTGCTGGGCATGGGCGAAGACGGACATATCGCCTCGCTCTTCCCAGGGGAGTCTGGGGATGTGATGAGTTCCCAAGCCGTCTATCGCATCGTGACCGCGAGCAAGCCGCCGCCGCGCCGCATCACACTGGGTTACCCGGCGATAGCGGCTGCGCGTGAGGTCTGGGTGCTGGCGTCCGGTGCAGGCAAGGAGGCGGCGCTGCGGGAATCACTTTCGCCAGATGGAACGACACCACTGGCCCGTGTCCTGCGCGGCCGGGTGCGAACCTGTATTTTCACCGACCTCAGCGGTTACGGCAGCAGCACGATGCGGTAGAAGCGCAACACCTTTCCTGCCGCCGTGTTGTCCGTAAACGTGGCGGTGCCGCCGGAGACTGTATTGGTGACGACTGCCGCCCAGATCAGCAGATTCGTGGAACTCTCCAACCGGTAAGCCCGCCCATTGTCGCCACTGGCAGTCATCTGGAAGAGGCCACCGGGCTGGAATGATGTCGCGCCAACCGAGAACGGATTAAACACCGTGAGCAAGGCGCTCGAACTCGTGATAGCGCCGAGCGGGGAGTCAACCACGCAAGCGTAGTTGCCGGAGTTCACCAGCGCCAGGCCGGTGAACGCGAGCGACGGGCCTGTCTGGCCGGCCAAGGGTGCGCCATTGAAAGTCCATTGGTAGGTGAACGGCCCGGCGAACACGCCGAACCCGACAGCCCCCGCAGTGAATGTGGCGCTGCCGCCGACGTTGGTGGCCTTGCCCACCGGCTGCGGGGTGATCGCAAACGGTGGCAGCACGGTGAGCACTGCGCTTGAGCTAAAGACGGAGAAGGTGCCGTCGCTCACCAGCACGTCATAAATGCCGGCGCTGCTGAGTTGCGCGCCGGTGATCGTGAGGCTCTGGTTGTTGGCACCCGGGATGGGGGCTCCGTTGACCCGCCACTGGTAGGTAAGCGGCGTGCCGCCGCTGGCCACGACGGTGAACGTCACATTCGACCCAAGGGTGACACTCTGGTTGGTGGGGTGCGTAACCACCATCGGCGGTGAGATGACAAAGAGCGCTGCCTCCGCGCTGAGGATCGTCCCGACCGAATTGGCCACCAGAACCGAGTAAAGTCCGGCGGCACTGGACTGCGCGTTGGCCAGAGTGAATACCGGATTTATCGCGCCGGGGATATCGATCCCGTTGTGGCGCCATTGGTAGCGCAGCGGCAGCGTCGCACTGGTGGCGATGCCGACGGTGAAGTTGACCGTGGACCCTTGCGTTACGGTGCGGCTGCTGGGTTGCGTCGTGATGGTGGGCGCCCCGACAATGCTGAGGCTCGCCGAGCTGCTCGTGGTGGTGCCGGCGGCGTTGCTGACCGTCACGTCGTAACTCCCGGCACCTGCGGGCTGAATGTTCGACAGCGTGAGGAAATCATTCGTCGCTCCGGCGATAGGAAAACCCTCCTTGCGCCACTGGTAAGACACCCCGTTCGTGTCGGTCACCGTAACGGTGAAGGTGGCGCTGGAGCCGATCGCTACCGTCTGCGGCAGCGGTTGGGTCGTGATAGTGGGCAGGCCCCCCGAGGTGATGATCTTCCGGATCCGATGATTGAGCTCGTCAGCCACGTAGACGTTGCCCGCCCCGTCCACCGCCACGCCAAACGGATTGGCGAACTGCGCCGCCGTGCCGGTGCCGTCCGCGAAGCCTTGGCTGCCGCCCGCCAATGTCGTCACCTCGCCCGCAGGGGTGATCTTCCGGATCCGATTATTGAGTTGGTCAGCCACGTAGACGTTGCCCGCCCCGTCCACCGCCACGCCATACGGATTGGCGAACTGCGCCGCCGTGCCGGTGCCGTCCGCGAAGCCACCGGAGCTGCCCGCCAGCGTCGTCACCACGCCCGCCGGGGTTATCTTCCGGATCCGTTGATTGGAGCTGTCAGCCACGTAGACGTTGCCCGCCCCATCCACCGCCACGCCATGCGGTTGATTGAACTGCGCCGCCGTGCCGGTGCCGTTCACGGAACCCCGGCTGCTGCCCGCCAGCGTCGTCACCACGCCCGCCGGGTTGATCTTCCGGATCCGATCATTGAAGTAGTCACCCACGTAGAC
>SIBB01000273.1 GCA_009695395.1 Pedosphaera sp.
GCGCTCCGTTCGGGTGGTCCGGCCGGAAAATTCTTTCAACTGATATGGCACAACACAGCAGTCTCCGCGCTACCAACAACCTTGGGGCCAAGCGCAACGTCCTGAAGCGCTACGAGCGCGTCGAAATCCTCAAGAAGGGTGGAACCTGGAAGGCCGGCGACCGCGTCACCGGTCTTCGCAAGACCAAGCCCCCGGTCTAAACTGCCGGCCCCGCGCCGCGCCACCTGCTGAACCCTTTTACGGGAAGCCGTCCGCCGCGAGGTGCGACGGCTTTCTTCTCTTGTGCAAGTCCGACTCCAAAAATTTCTAGCCGAGGCCGGCGTGGCCTCCCGCCGCGCCAGCGAACGACTCATCGTCAACGGCCTCGTCGAGGTCAACGGCAAAGTCGCCAAGGAACTCGGCACGAAGGTGGACCCTGACCACGACACGGTGAAGGTCGAGGGGCGGCCAGTGAAAACCCGGCGCAAGATCTACGTCGCACTGAACAAGCCGGGCGGCTTTCTCTCCACCCGCAGTGACGAGCTGGACCGCCGTATCGTGACCGACCTGCTGCCGAAGGAATGGTCGCACCTACACCCTGTCGGCCGGCTGGACCGCGACAGCGAGGGTCTGATATTTTTGACCAACGACGGCGACTTTACCCTGCGCCTCACCCATCCCCGCTTCGGCGTGCGGAAGCACTACCGCGCCATCGTCGAAGGCCGCGTCGAGCCCGTGATGCTTCGCCGCTTCATGGAAGGCGTGGAGCACGAAGGTGAAACTCTCAAAGCCGAGCGCGCCCGCATCGTGGACGCGAACAACTCGCACAGCATCGTGGAGCTTGAACTTGCCGAAGGCAAAAACCGCGAGGTGCGCCGGCTTTTTGAGTCACAGAACCTAATGGTCGAGCGCCTGCAACGCACGCAGATCGGCCCCATTCGCCTCGGTGAACTGCCCGAGGGGAAATGGCGCGCGTTGACGGACATTGAAGTAAAGTCTCTCCTCAAGATGTCCCCCGCACCCGCGTCGGCGACGGCTTCGACTGCACCCGTCACCTCGCGCTGAGGTCGAAGCACGCCATCTCCACGGCGTTGCGCACGAAGAGCTTTCCGCCCGCGAGCGCCGGGTGATTCCATGTTTTGCCCTTGATTCCGGGCACACGCGCAATTTCCGTCTGCCGGTCGGGCAGGGCTTGCACTAGTGCGAGGTCGCCGTTGCCGCAGAGGATGACGAGGTGGCCGCTGGCGAGGAGAACTTGCCCGTAGCCGTAGCGCCCGTCCTTCCAACGACGCTCGCCCGTCGCCGCGTCGAGGCAGACGAGGATGTCTTCGTCGAGACCGTAGAGGTGGCCGTTGTGCAGCACGGAACTGGTGAACTTGTTCTTCAGGAATTTGTTCCGCCACAGCTGCTTTACCGCGAAGCCGCCGTCCGTCCGGTTCAACTCCAACCCCACCGCGCCCGTGCCGTAGCCCGCGCTGAGGACCACGCGGTTCGTGCTGATGAGGATGGGTTGCGCGATGGTGTTGTCGAACTCCACGCGCCACGGGAAGCGCCATAGCACCTTCGCGTCCGTCGGCGACACACCGAGCAAATGTCCCGCGCTGTGCATGAGCAACTGGCGCTCGCCCGCGAGTGTCACGAGCATCGGCGACGCGTAACCGGCCTTGTCCTCCAGCGCCTTCCACGCGAGCGCACCGGTGATTTTGTCGTAGGCGATGAGCATCCGCGCGTCGCGGCCCTGCGGTTCGCCGGCGAGCACGAGGACCTTGTCATCCACGATGAGCGGAGCGGCGCAGAGGGCGAAGAAAAGATTCGAGCAACTGTGCTCCGCGAGCAGGTCGTGCTGCCAGAGGAGCTTGCCGCTCGCGGCTTCGAGGCAGCGGAACTGCCCCGTGCCGCCGAGCGAATAAAGCCTTCCCTCGTGCCATGTCGGGGTGGCGCGTGGCCCTTCGCCGCCCATCCATTCCTGAAAGTTCGCTGCATAGCTGTGCGCCCACACCTCACGCCCGGTCTCGACCTCGTAGGCCGTCACCACTTCCTGCTCGCGCCGTTGCTCGATGGTGAACGCCAGTCCATCCGCCAGCACGAACGACGCGTAGCCCGCGCCGACTGGCTGCTTCCACAGCAACTTCGGCGGCGACTTCGCCCAGTCCACGTTGATGGTCTGCTCGGTGTAGTGGCCATCGCGAAGCGGCCCGCGGAAGTCGGTCCAGTAGGGCGTTGCGGATTTTGCCTGCACACGAACTGGAGCTTTCGCCGCCGGTGCAATGTCCGTGACTGCGCGGGCCTTCTCCAGTCGCGCGTAGTCGGTGACTTGCCACGTCGGCACCGGAATGGGCCGGCCCTGCATCTCGAAGCGCAGCCCGGTGAACTTGGTCAGCAGGAAGAGAATTGCTGCCGCGTAAGGCAGCGTGAAAAGCGCGATGCCCAGCGTGCCGAGCAGCTTGCGCCCGAGGGTGGCCGTCCCCCGCCACAGCAGCCACAAGCCAGCGGGGGGGAACGCGAGTGTCACGAGCCGGAGGCGACGCGCGTCGGTGGAATGCGCTGTGGGAGGAGGTTCAGGATTCATTGCAACGCGCGTAAGATAGCCGCCTCGCTCCGCGCGTCCACGCCGAACCATCGCGTGCATCCGTCTTCGGCCATGACTCCTGTGTAGTCATCACATGGTCTCGACTGAAAACGCCGTTGTCTTCGCGGGGTGGGCCGGTATTCTCTGGCCATGCGTCGTGCGTCTGGACTAGCTGCCGTTTTACTTCTCCTCAGCACCGTCTTCGCTCACGCGGGCGGCGGCAAGGTGCTCAAGGTGTTGCCCCACTTCCTCGACAGCGAGGGTCGCCACGCTCTCTCGCCGAGCCTCTTCGAGCGTGATGCGTATCAGGCGCGCTTGCGAAAAACACCCTCAGAAGTCAGCGCGCTGCGGTTCGACGTGAACTGGTCTGCGGAAGGCAAGCCGACGAACCTCCGCCTCCGCGTCGAGGCGCGCGGCGGCAAGGCGGGGGCGCAACCCAAGGTTGTCGAGACCGCCGTGAAGCCAGGCTGGACCGGCAGCGCGTGGTCGGCGTTGGCGTTGGACAAGGAAACTTACCAGCAGCTCGGCGGTGTGACCGCGTGGCGCGTGACGCTCTGGGACGGCGAGCAGATGCTGGCGGAGCAGAAGTCGTTTCTGTGGTAGCGGGGCAGGGGATTCAGGTCGGAATTTCCACTCTGGAGCATGAGCCAATCGCGCAACCCCATCATCGTCGCCCTCGACGTTCCACACCTCGAATCCGCTCTTGCCCTCCTGGAGCAACTCGCGCCGGTAGTCGGCGCGTTCAAGGTGGGCAAGGAACTCTTCGTCGCCGCCGGTCCCGATATCGTGCGGCGCATTCGCGACACCGGTGCGGCCGTCTTTCTCGACCTCAAGTTCCACGACATTCCCAACACCGTCGCCAAGGCCGTCGAGGCGGCGATGCGGCTCGATGTGCAGATGCTGACCATCCATACCAGCGGTGGGCTGGCGATGATGCAGGCGGCGCAGAAGTCCGCGGAAGAAGCCGCGCTGCGCACCGGTAAGACTCAGCCGCTTGTTCTCGGTGTGACCGTGTTGACGAGCTTCAACACGAACGACCTCGCCGAAGTCGGCGTGTCACACGATGTCGGCGAGCAAGTCGAGCGGCTCGCGAGCCTCGCGGCGAAGGCGGGCTTGGGCGGGCTGGTCTGCTCGCCGCTGGAGATCACGCGGCTCCGGCAAATCCTTCCCGCGCACGTCCAGCTCGTGACACCCGGCATCCGTCCCGCTGACAGCAAGGCGGATGATCAGAAGCGCACGCTCACGCCGAAGGAAGCGATGACCGCCGGAGCGAGCTGGCTGGTCATTGGGCGCCCCATCTGCGCCGCGCCAAATCCGCGCGCGGCAGCCGAGGCGATCCTGGCTTCGCTTTGAGTTTGCGGAGCGCACGTGCCCGACTTGCGCCTTGCAGTTTGAAGTCCGCCCGGTAGCTTGCGCGCGTGTCTAAACCGGTGAGAAAATCAAAGCCTGCTAAAGCCGTTTTGCTTGGCGTCGGACTCGACTCCGATGGGCACAAGCGCATCACGACCGGCGACAACTTCGCGCTCGTCGGCGGCTCGAAGGACACGCACGAGCAAATGACTGAGAAGGCCCTCAAGATCAACGAGAAGCTTAAGCAGAAGGGCAAGCAGCTCGAAGAAGTCTCGCGCGAGGAGTTCGACGACATCGCGCACTCCGTCGGCCTGCACAAGCACAACCCGCAGGCGAACTGACCTCTCATGGGCGCGGACCAACACCCTTACCTCTTCCTGCTCGTCTTCTTCGTGATGGCGCTGGGCTTCGCGGTCGGGCCGCTGCTCCTGGCGATGCTGTGGGCGAAAATCTTCTCGCCGGCGAAACCGGGCGAGATGAAGAACGCGACCTACGAGTGCGGCCTCGAATCCAAGGGCGACGCATGGGTGGCCTTCAAGTCCGAGTATTACCTCTACGGCATCCTGTTCCTCCTCTTCGACGTGGAGACGATTTTTCTCCTGCCTTTCTGCGTGGCTTTCACGGGCCTGTCCGTGGGCGCGGTCTTGGCGATGCTCGTCTTCGTGCTCCTGCTGGTCGAGGGACTGGCGTGGGCGTGGGTGAAGGGAGTGCTGACATGGAAATGAGGAATGGCGAATTGCGAATGCGGAATGTCCCTCGAGACGCTCTCGGCCTGAACTTCCTCATTCGACATTCGCAATTTGACATTCACAATTGACCTCATGGACGACGGACTCCGCAATGAACTCAGCAAGCAAGGCGTCGTGGTTGTGACGCTCGAGGAGCTTTACAACTGGGGCCGCAAGAACTCCGTCTGGCCGCTCTCCTTCGGCCTGGCCTGCTGCGCCATCGAGATGATGGCCGCCAGCATGGCCCGCTACGACCTCGCCCGCTTCGGCGCGGAAGTCTTCCGCCCCTCGCCCCGGCAGGCGGACCTCATGATCGTGGCCGGCACTGTCACCAAGAAGATGGCCCCGCAAGTCGTGCGCCTCTACAACCAGATGCCCGAGCCGAAATACGTCATCGCCATGGGCGCGTGCGCCATCAGCGGCGGCCCCTTCAAGCAGGGCTACAACGTCCTCAAGGGCATCGACAGATACATCCCGGTCGATGTCCACATCCCCGGTTGCCCGCCGCGGCCCGAGGCGCTCA
>SIBB01000274.1 GCA_009695395.1 Pedosphaera sp.
GCGGGCTCGCGATTCCCGCCGGCCTCGACGGCGCGAGCTTGAAGAAGTTCATCGAGAACCCCGCCGCGCCCGCGACGAAAGTCGCCATTAGCCAATACCCGCGCGGCGCAGGCAAGGCGGGGGGCGCCGTGATGGGCTACAGTATCCGCGACGAACGCTGGCGCGCGACCTTCTGGCGCGAGCGCACCGGCTCCAAGATTGTCGCCACCGAACTCTACGACGAGAAGAACGACCCCACCGAGACCGTGAGCGTCCACGATAAGCCGGAGAACAAAGCTGTTCTCGAAGCGCTGGCGAAACACCTGCCGCCGGTCGCCTCCGCCCCCAACGACGCGCCGAAGAAGGCGAAAGCCGCCGCCAAGCCCGCCAGCCCCGCCGCACCCGCCGACGAGGAGCGCGGCGCGCGCTTCGACCGCCTCTATCCCGGCAAGCCGCGCCTGACGCTGGACGAATACCTGGCGAAACAATCCGACACAGACGCGGCGAAGGAGCGCTTCACGAAGTTCGACGCGAACAAGGACGGCTTCGTCTCGCGGGAGGAGTTCATCACCGGCGGCGGCAAGTATCCGAACGCGAAGTAGCCGTGGAGCAATGGTGTTAATAGGGTCTATCAAACCCAGAGACCAAGACACCATGAATCGGCCTCCAAACTCTTCGCCTTCTCAGCACGCAACTCGCGTTGGCGCTGCTGATGTCTGTTCCCAGTGTCCAGGCCGCCCAACTCCTTGCCGGCGTCGCGAAGGTGGACATCACCGACCGCGCGGCGGGGCCGGTGAGCGACCCTTCCTACGTGAAGGCGCTCGTGCTCAAGGACGGCTCCACCACCGTCGTGCTCGTCACGGTGGATGCGCTGGCCATCGGCGGCATCGGGCGGATCGGGAATGATTACCTCGGCAAGGTGCGCGCGGAGTTGCAGCGGGAGCTGGGCATCCCGCCCGCGAGCGTGCTCGTCAACGCCAGCCATTGCCACAGCGTCGTGCGCGCGGACACGGACGCGCTCACGGTGCCCGCCGTGAAGGAGGCGGTGGAGCGCGGAGCGAAGGAAAAATTATGAGGAGAATAGTAAGGTGGGAGGACCTCAAGCGCACCGACAGCAACTCTTTTCCTGCCTTCCTGATCTCTTTATAAATCCCGCCCCGCTGCCGCTGCGAAGGGTTTCAGCTCCTGCATCAGCTTCGCGAAGCCTTCGAGCGTGAGCTGCTGCGCACCGTCACTCCACGCCTCCTTCGGGTTGGGATGCACTTCGACGAGCAGTGCGTCCGCGCCCATCGCGGCTGCGCCTTTGCACATCGCTGCCACGAGGTCCGCGCGGCCCGCGCCTTGGCTGGGGTCAATGACGATCGGGCTGTGCGACTCTTGCTTGATGATGGGAATCGTCGAGAGGTCGAGCGTGTTGCGCGTGTAGGTCTCAAAGGTGCGGATGCCGCGCTCGCAAAACATCAGGCCGGGGTTGTTATTCGAGAGGATGTATTCGCCGGCGAGGAGCCACTCCTCGATTTTCATCGCGAGGCCGCGCTTGAGCAGCACGGGCCGGCCCGTCTTCGCGGCGGCGATGAGGAGCTGAAAGTTTTGCGCGTTGCGGGTGCCGATCTGCAGCACGTCCGCGTATTCGGCGACCATTTCCGCGTGGTCTTCGGAAAGTAGCTCGGTGATGACGGCAAGGCCGGTTTCCTTGCGCGCCTTGGCCAGCAGTTTCAAGCCTTTCAAACCCAGCCCTTGAAACTCGTAGGGAGACGTGCGGGGCTTGAACGCGCCGCCGCGCAGCACTTTCGCACCGGCCTTTGCCACCGCTTCGGCGGTCGTCAGCAACTGCTTCTCGCTCTCGACGGAGCAGGGGCCGGCCATGACGACGAGTTTCTTGCCGCCGATGACGCAGCCGTTGGGCAGGGTGATGGTGGAGTTGGACGGGTGCGCCTCGCGGCTGACGAGTTTGAAGCGTTTCTGGATGGGCATGACGCTCTCGACCTGCGGCAGCACGGTGAGCGCCTCGAGTGTGTGATGGGTGCGCTCGTCGCCGATGGCGCCGATGACGGTGCGCTCGACGCCGCGCATGACGTGCGGGCGGTAGCCGAGCCGGCGGATCTCGGCGAGCACGGCGGACTCTTCCCGCTTCGAGCACTTGGGACGAAGGACGATGATCATGGCGCGAGTTTAGGGTGTGAGGCAGATCGGGTTGGAATGAAAAGAACGGGGCGGCTCATAGCCTGTCCACGATCAGCGGCGGCGCTGGCAGTGGGCGTGGTGCGAAGGCGAAGGCGGTCTTGAGGCGCGCACACGCGGCCCGGGCTTGCTCGGCCGTGAGAGCGTGAATTCTGCCCAGCACCGCGCCGCGCCGGATTTCCTCGCCGGGCTTGGCTAGCGCGTCCACGCCGACGTCGGGCTGGATCACGGAGGCCTTCGTCATGCGCCCGCCGCCGAGGTCGCGGACGATCTCGCCGATGACACGGGCGTCGCACTGGTGGAGGAAGCCGTCGGTTTCGCTGATGCATTCCATCACGACGGGCGCGGCGTGGTCCTGCTGGAGCTTCGCGCGGAAGGCGTCGAGGTCCGCGCCTTGGGCGGCGATGAGCTCGTCCCACTTGCGACGTGGTGCGCCGGAGGCGAGGCAGGCCAACGCTGTCTGCCGCGCCTCGATCATGCTGGAGGACTTGTCCGTCTGCACCAGCAGCGAGGCGGCGCATTCGATGACGAGGGTCTGCAGGTCGGCGGGGCCGTTGCCTTCGAGGCATTCCACGGACTCCTTCACCTCGAGCCAGTTGCCGGCGGCGCGGCCGTGCGGGGCGCTCATGTCCACGAGCAGCGCGCGGGTCATTACGCCGCACTCGATGGCGAGGCTGGCGATGGCCGTTGCGAGGTCGCGGGCTTCGTCACGGGTTCGCATGAAGGCCGCCGGGCCGAACTTCACGTCCATGATGAGTGCGTCGAGTCCCTCCGCCAGTTTCTTGGAGAGGATGCTCGCGGTGATGAGCGGGATGCTGGGGACGGTGGCGGTCACGTCGCGCAGGGCGTAGAGGAGTTTGTCGGCGGGAATCATGTTCGCCGTCTGGCCGCCCATGGCGACGCCGATGCGCTGCGTCTGCTCGATGAGGCGCTCGGGGGCGAGTTGTGTGGTGAGGCCGGGGATGGATTCGAGTTTGTCCAGCGTGCCGCCGGTGATGCCGAGGCCGCGTCCGGAGATCATGGGCACGCGGAAGCCGAGGCACGCCAGCAGGGGGGCGAGTGGGAGGGAAACTTTGTCGCCGACGCCACCGGTGGAGTGCTTGTCCACGACGGGTCGCGGGTCATTCTTTGGAAATTTCAGCACCTCGCCGGAGTCGCGCATGGCGAGTGTGAGCGCGCGGGTTTCGCCGCCGTCGAGGCCGCGGAAGAATACCGCCATGAGGAAGGCGGCGACTTGATAGTCAGGGATGTTTCCGGCGACGTAGGCGTTGATGGCCGCTCGAAGTTGCTCCGGGGTGAGGGCGCGCCCGTCGCGTTTGGCTTCGATGAGCGGGAGGAAATTCATGCCGGGCGCGGCGCGGCGGATTACCTCATCGGGATTTTCGCTGCCGCCAAGATGCCGGCCAGCAGAAAGAGAAGGCCGATGATCCCGATGGATTCCTGCCAGGCATCCTCGAACGGATAGTGCGCGCGCATAGTGGAGAGCTTGGCGGCCTCCCACTTTTCACGGCTGGGTTTGCCGGCGGCAAGGTCGCGCAGCACTGGGAGTTCTTTGGCGCGGTAGGCTTGGACGTCTTCGTAGGTCACTTTGACCGTGGCGTCCATGGTGGTGGAGGGCTTGTTGCGGGCGATGATGATCTTGAGTTCCGCGTCGTCGGCCTTGATCGCAATTCCCGCGTTGGTGAAGGCTATGTCGTATTGCGCCTTCAGTCCAGGGGCCATGAGTCGGTCGATGTAAGTGTTCATAGCCTGCACCGCCATCACGCCAATGGTAAGGGTGGCGCAAACGCAGGCTGCGCCGCCGAGTGCGGGGTTCTTGGTCCGCCCAAGCAGCCGCGCGCCAACTCCGGCGAGCACTCCCAAAATGATCCCCATCCAAGTGGTGGTGAAGGCTGTGGACTTTGGATCAATAGGGGTCGCAGCAGTGGACTTGAGTAACGCGAACCAGAGAGCCGCACCGATGAGGGAGCCGACGACACCACCGACGATGCCCATGACGAGGTTGGGCTGGCCGCTGGCTGCTGCGGGCTTGGCTACCGGCTTTTGTGCGCTAGGGTTCGCCGCCGGGGAGGCTTTTCCAGCAGGCGGGGCGACTGGCTTGGTGCCGGGCGGCGGACGGACGTGCTTTGGGACTTCCATCGGTTTCAAGTTGGGGCCGGACTTGCCCGTCGGAGCCGGACCGAAAGGATCGCTGACAACCGCCATGCCCGTTGCTGCTGCTGCGGCGGGCGAGGGCGCGGCGGAAGGTGCTGCGAGGGTGGGAGCGTGCCTCGCGGGGTAGTTGAGGATTTCCTCGTTGGCGAGTGGCGTGAGGTCGGCCTGGCAACCCGGGCACGTGACAGCTGAGGACATTTCCCGTTCGGCGAGTTCGAGATCGAACTTGTATCGGGCGCCGCACGCGCAGGTGACTTTGACTTCCTTGACAGGGCGCGACTCGGCGGAGGGCGGTGCGGGTTCCTTGCCAGAGAAGAAGTCGAGGAGCGCGTTGCACGCGGCCGTGGTGGGCGCACCGCAGCTGGGGCAGGTGAGGCCGTCAGGCGCGCGCCCGTTCACCAAGTCCATGCCGAACTTGAAGCGGTTGCCGCACTGGCAGGCGATTATGGTCTCAATCATGGCGGGTCGCACCCGGCAAGTTTCCCCAGAACATCGAAATTAAATCACGGTGACCTGGCTATTCGTAACCTGAACCCGTGCTACAGGAAAGGAAAACCTGTAACTCGCGGTGGCAAAACCAGCCTTACCGTTGAAGTTTCTTCTCCAGAAGCATCACGGTCTGGCGCACGCCAGAATCCACTTCCATGCGATCCTTCACGAGGCGGCACGCGTGCATCACGGTGCCATGATCGCGCCCGCCAAAGGCCTCGCCGATGGTGTTCAGGCTGCTCTCCGTCATCTGACGGGAGAGGAACATGGCGATCTGGCGAGGGAAGGCGATGTTCTCCGGCCGGCGCTTGCTGGTCATGTC
>SIBB01000275.1 GCA_009695395.1 Pedosphaera sp.
AGCTCCGGGTCGTCCACGAGGTCAACCTTGTTCAGGAAAACCACGACGGACGGCACGCCGACCTGGCGGGCGAGCAGGATGTGCTCGCGCGTTTGGGGCATCGGGCCGTCAGCGGCGGAGACAACAAGAATGGCGCCGTCCATCTGGGCCGCACCGGTGATCATGTTCTTGACGTAGTCGGCGTGGCCGGGGCAGTCCACGTGCGCGTAGTGGCGCAACTCGGACTCGTATTCGACGTGCGACGCCGCGATGGTCACGGTCTTGTTCTCGTCGCGCACCGTGCCGCCCTTGGTGATGTCGGCGTAGGAAATTGCGGGTGCCAGGCCCTTACGGTGTTGCACAGCGACCAAGGCGGCCGTGAGGGTGGATTTGCCATGGTCAACGTGGCCGATGGTGCCGACGTTGACGTGGGGTTTGGTCCGTTTAAACACTTCTTTTGCCATTGCGATGTTCTAGTTAATGGTTTGACTCTGCTGCGATGTCCGACCGTTACCGACCGGCCTAAATTCTGGAGCCCATGACCGGGGTTGAACCGGTGACCTCGTCCTTACCAAGGACGTGCTCTGCCAACTGAGCTACATGGGCGAAATCACTTTCACCCGTTGGTCCCACATTTCCCCGTCAGGGGAGAAAAAAACCATCGGCCCCGTTTGCCCCGCTGTCGAAACCCGGGCCGATGTGCTCTTAAAACTTCTGACGATTCTTGTGAACCGGGCGCACAAACTATGCCGCAGCGAAAAAGAGTCAACATTTTTTCTGGACACTTTTGTTCCGGACGCATGGTTGCAGCCGCGCTATGGGTAAAAATCCTTCGATTCGCCAATTGAACTGGTCCGGGCGCTGCGCCGGCCTAAATTGGAATCGCACCGAAAACTGTCGAAACCTGAATTGCGCCATCCAAGCCAACGCCTTCGGCCGGAATTGCCGATTGACTTTTGGTCGCTGGAAAATTGCAATCCTAGCACACAGCGATGAGTTCACTACCCGCCCGCGACTTCACCAATCCCCGTGCCAAGCACGGCTTTCAGGGGCGCACCTGCTCCGTCACCGGCGTCGGGGCCTACTTGCCCGAGCGCATCGTTACCAACGCAGACTTGGAGAAGTTCGTCGAGACGACGGACGAGTGGATCACCAGCCGCACGGGCATCAAGGCGCGCCGCTTCGCCGCGGACGATGAATTTTGCTCCGACCTCGCGGCCAAGGCCGCCGAGCGCGCGATGGCTCAGGCCGGGGTGTCTGCGGACCAGATTGATCTCATCATCGTCGCCACCATCACGCCGGACATGCCGTTCCCCTCCACGGCGTGCCTCGTGCAGCACAAGATTGGGGCGAAGCGCGCCGCGGCGTTTGACCTCGAAGCGGCCTGCTCAGGCTTCATTTACGCGCTGGAGGTCGGGCAGCAGTTCATCATGTCGCGCACCAGCGAGTGCGTGCTGGTGATCGGCGCGGAGAAGCTCTCGTCCATCATTGACTGGAAGGACCGCACGACATGCGTGCTCTTCGGCGACGGGGCGGGCGCGGCGATTTTGCAGCATCGCCCCGACTCGCACGGCTTGCTCACCGCCTGCATGGGCGCGGACGGCGGGAAGGCCGGACTGCTCTCCCAACCGGGTGGCGGCTGCCGCTTTCCTGCCACGCACGAGAGCGTGGACCAGCGGTTGCATTTCCTAAAAATGGACGGCAAGGAGGTTTTCAAAAACGCCGTCCACGCCATGTGCACCGCCGCGCGGGAGGCGCTGTCGCGCTGTGAACTCACGATCAGCCAGATCAAGTGCGTCATCCCCCACCAGGCCAACCAGCGCATCATTGACGCCGTGGCTGAGCGGTTGGAGGCGAAGCCAGAGCAGATGTTTGTGAACCTCGATAAGTATGGGAACACCTCTGCTGCCAGCGTGGCCATCGCGCTGGATGAAGCCGTGAGCACGGGCAAGATTCAGCGCGGCGACCTGGTGCTGCTCGTGGTCTTCGGCGCGGGCCTGACGTGGGGCGCGGCGGTGATCGAGTGGTGACGCCCGCCGTCGGCTACGACTTGGCGGCAAGAAACGCGTGGATCTGGGCGAGGGCTTCCTCGGCTTTCACCAACTGCACGGCCCCGCCGCGCGGTTTGAGTTCCACTTCTCCGTTCGCCAGCGACTTCTCGCCAATGCTGACACGGAGAGGGAAGCCCACGAGGTCGGCGTCCTTGAACTTCACGCCCGGACGGTCGTCGCGGTCGTCGAGGATGACTTCCACGCCAGCAGCGGTGAGTTCGGCGTAAATCTTTTCGGCGAGTTGCATCACGGCGGAGTCCTTCGCCACGGCGAGCGGGGTGACGCACACGGCGTAGGGGGCGACGGCCAGCGGCCAGACGATGCCGTCCTTGTCGTTGCACTGCTCAATGACGGCCTGCATCGTGCGGGTGACGCCGATGCCGTAGCAACCCATCACGCAGGGCTTGGATTTGCCGTCGGCATCGAGGAAGTAGGCGTGGAGCTTCTCGCTGTATTTGGTGCCCAGCTTGAAGACATGGCCGACCTCGATGGCACGCTGCATTTTCAGGGGCTTCGCGCATTTAGCACAGGGCTCCCCAGCGGTGACGGTGCGAAGGTCAAACCACTCGGTCACTTTGATGTCGCGATCGATCGAGACGCTGCGGAGATGGAAGCCATCCTCGTTCGCGCCGGTGGTCATGTCGTTCGCTCCGCGCAACCGTTCGTCGGCGAGTATCTTCACCGTGGCAGGGACGTTGAGGACCGCGCCGAGAGAACCGGGCTTCGCGCCGAGGGTGGCCGCGCATTCCTCCGGCGTCGCCGGACGGGCGGCGAGCGCGCCGGTGCGGGCGAGGAACTTGGTCTCGTTCAACTGGTCGTCTCCGCGAATCAGGATGAGGACCGGCTGGCTATCGGCGACATACACGAGCGTCTTGATCTGGCGGTTCGCCGGCACGCTGTAAGGCGCCTTACTCAAGGCCTCGATGGTGACAACGCCGGGAGTGGCGAACTTCTCACCGCCCCCGCCAATTTCACGCGCCGCGGTCTTCGGAATTCCGCTGGTAGCTTTCTCGATGTTCGCCGCGTAGCCGCACGCCTCGCAGTAAACCACCTCGTTCTCGCCAGTCACCGCGGGCACCATGAACTCATGCGAGTAGTTGCCGCCGATGACGCCAGTGTCGGCCTCGACCGGGAAGTTGCGCAGGCCGCAGCGGTTAAAGATGCGCGTGTAGGCGTCATACATCCGCTGGTAGCTGGCCATCGCGCCCTCGTCGCTGGAATCGAAAGAATAGGCGTCCTTCATGATGAATTCCTTCGCGCGCATGAGGCCGAAGCGCGGGCGGATTTCGTCGCGGAACTTCACGCTGACTTGGTAGAAGTTCACCGGCATCTGCCGGTAGGAATTGAGTTCGCCCGCTGCCAGCGTGGTGATGACCTCCTCGGCGGTGGGGCTGAGAATCCATTCCTTGTTCGAGCGGTCCTTCGCCTTGTAAAGCACATCGCTGGCGGTCTCGTAGCGGCCCGATTGCCGCCAGATGTCGGTGGGCTGGAGTGCGGGCATGAGCACTTCGATCGCCCCCGCGCGGTTCATTTCCTCGCGGATGAGATTCTCGATCTTGCGCAGCACGCGCAGGCCAAGCGGCAGGAACGTGTAGAGGCCGCCGGTGAGCTTGCGCACGAGGCCAGCGCGAAGGAGCAGCTTGTGCGAGAGGATTTCCGCGTCGGCCGGGGATTCCTTGAGGGTTGGGATGAAATACTGTGACCAGCGCATGGGAGTTGGGTTCTTTCAGAAAGAAGGCCGCCGAGAATGAGTTCCCGACGGCCTTGAGAATGGTCCGAAGGGCTACTTGACTGTGTTGACCAGCGGCGCGAGACCCTGAATGCGAACCTCGAGCCGGTCGCCGGACTCGATCGGGCCGACGCCGCTCGGGGTGCCGGTTAGAATGATGTCTCCGGGCAGCAGTGTCATGTTCGTCGAGACGAAGCTGACAATCTGGTAGCAGTTGAAAATGAGCTGGCTGGTGTTCGAGTTCTGCCGGAGCTGACCGTTTTGGAAGAGCTGGATGGTCAGGTCATGCGGGTCAATCTTCGTCTCCACATACGGCCCGAGCGGGGTGAAGGTGTCGAAGGACTTGCACCGGGCCCATTGGCTTTCAGAGTTCTGGATGGTGCGATCGCTGATATCCTCGGCGGCGGTGTAGCCGAAGATGTATCGGGCGGCGGCGGCGGGGGTGACATTGCGCACGCGGCGACCGATGACGATGGCCAGTTCCGCCTCGAAATCGGTGCGATGATTCGGGAATGGGATTTCGACCTTTGCACCATCGGGAATCAGAGATGTCGGTGCTTTAAGCCAGAAGAGCGGCTCTTTGGGAAGGGGCTTGCCAGACTCGCGCGCGTGATCAGCGTAATTCAACCCTACTGCGATAACCTTTGAAGGCTGCACCGGGATAAGGGTCTTAATCCCCTTCACCGAGAGCGGCTTCTTGTCGAAGGAGGGCGACCCGAACACATCGCCGTGCAGGCGGAAGAGTTCCCCATCGACAACTTTGGCGTAGAAAATCTCGTCGCCCTTTTGGAATCGTCCGATCGCTGCCATAATGTATGGATGAACCCTAGCAAGCGTGAAGGGTGCCTCGCAAGTTGATTTTTCGGGCATTTTCGGGGATTCTGACAGGGAGAGGATGACTATAAGGAGAACAGGAAGGCAGGCTACGCTCGCCTCCAAGCGTCGGCAGTGGGCTCGACGGAGTCTCGCCCACCAGCTCACTTCTCCAGCAGATACTGCGGCACCTTGATGTCTTTGCTCTTGAGCGCCGGCTCGTTGCCGCGCCACTGGAAGCCGGCGGCCTCGAACTCGCCGCGATTCGCCTTCAGCAAATCCAGCAGCCGCCGCGCGAGCTGGCGGTTGGGCGAACGCTCACGGACGGCGAAGGGCTGAATCGCCTTCGCTCCCTCGTGCTTGATGGGGAAGAACTCGAGATGCTCGGCCTGCGGCGCGGCGTTCACGCGATAAACCACCGCCGCCTCCAACCCGCCCGCGCGCATCTGATTGATGAGGAAGTCCGCCGTGGGGACCTCAACGACGACGTTCTTGCGCACGGATTCGAGCAGGCCGGTTTGCTTGAGCATCCCGCGCGTCATGAAGCCGA
>SIBB01000005.1 GCA_009695395.1 Pedosphaera sp.
CGAGGGTTTTGCCAGCGGCCAGTGCGCGGACTTCGAGGCGGAACCAGCCTCCGGCGGGGGCTTCCAACTCCGCGCGGAAGGCATCCGCCCCAGCTTTGAAGGCGAGCGGTTGCCACGCGCCGTTAGCGCCGGGGCCGGTGAGTCGGGCTTCGATGGACGCGGCGTGGGTGTTGGGCGCGAGCTGGCCGGCCACGAGCAATTTGCCGCCGGTGCGAGTTGTGCGCTGGGTGACTTGGTAATCGAGCGGTGCGGTGAGCGTGAGCGCGAAGGCTTGGCCGCAAAGAACGCAAAGTGACGCAAAGAGGGGAAGTAGGCGTTGCATGTGGGCGATGCTGCGAGGGCCGCTGCGGGCGGGCGAGCGGAAACTCGGATGGAGCGCGGACGCCCACGTCCGCAGCAAGCCTCACGGACGTGGGCGTCCGTGCTCCATTGTGCTGCCTACTGGTTCTTCGCCTTGGCCTTCTTCTTCCCTTCACCGCCGCCGCTGCTGGGGCGCTCGGCCACGTTGTCCAGCGGGAGCAGTTTTGCCATTTCGGCTTTCTGCGCGGCGTAGGCGGGGTCTTTGGCGAGGTTGGTCCACTCGTATTGGTCCTTGGTGTGGTCGTAGAATTCTTCGCCCCCATCGGCGTAGCGGATGTAGCGGAATTGCTCGGTGCGGACGCCGTGGTTGTTCAGGTGGAAGGTGGTGATGCCGGGCGTGGCCCACTTCGCGGACGGGTCGGCGAGCAGCGGGCGGAGGCTGGGGCCTTTGGCGTGCGCGGGCGTGGGCAGACCCGCGAGGTCGCAGAGCGTGGGGAAGACGCTCATGAAATCCACGGTGCGGTCGCTGCGGCCGCCGGGCTTGGTCACGCCGGGCGCGACCCAGATGAACGGTGCGCGCGTGGCTTCCTCCCAGAGCGCGAACTTGCGCCAGTGCTGCTTCTCGCCGAGGTGCCAGCCGTGGTCGCCCCAGAAGCAGATGATGGTGTTGTCGCGATGGGCGGACTTCTCCAAGCCATCGAGCAGCCGGCCAAGCTGCGCGTCCATGAACGCGATGCTGGCGAGGTAGGCTTGCACTGCTTCCTTCCAGCGACCGGAGGCGAGGATGGCTGCGTGGTCGCCGTCGGCCTTGGCCATCTTGATGCCGCCATCGGGCACGTCGTTGAGGTCGTCCGCGCGATGCGGCGGGAGCTGGATGGTCTCGAGCGGGAACTGGTCGAAGTATTTCTTCGGCACGCTGAAGGGCAGGTGCGGCTTTGCAAAACCGATGGCGAGGAAGAAGGGTTTGCTGTGCTGCTTGCCGAGTTGCTGGATGCCGTAGCTGGCGACTTTGTAGTCCGGCATGTCCTCGTCCGGGTTCGCGAGCGGGCCGAACTTGATGCCGCCGACGCCATCGTCCTTCGCACTGGGATGGAGCTTCAAACCGGGGCTGCCGTCGCGGGCGAAATACTCCGTCCACTCGCCGTCGCGATGGTCGCTGGAGTGATAGATTTTCCCCGCACCGAGCACATGGTAGCCGCCCTTGAGGAACTGCGTCGTGAGCGTCTGTTCTTTCGGAATGGCAGGCTTCCAATCCTGGCCGTTGTCATAGACGCCTGTCTCACCCGGGCGACGACCGGACATGAGCGCGGCACGCGAGGGATTGCAGACGGGCGCGGCGCAATAGGCGCGGGTGAAGGTCACTCCCATCTTCGCGAGCCGGTCGATGTTCGGCGTCTTCGTCTGCGGGTTGCGCCCGAGGTGGCCGACCCAATGATTCAGGTCGTCCACGGCGATGAAGAGGACATTGGGCTTCTTCGCGTCGGCTGCGCGGAGACCGGGCGCGAGGGCGAGCAAACTGAGGAGCAGCAGCGGGAGCAGACGTATCGGAGTCATAAGTATGTGAAGGTTGTAGCAGGGAGGACGCGTGGAGGCGAAGTTTGGTTAGCAGCTTCTGGCAAGGGCGATGCCGTCGCAGACTTTACGATGCGGGGGAGCTTGCTTAAGCTTGCCTCGCATGACGCCACCGCAGTTCCAAGCACGGCGAGCGACGCTGGATGACCTCCCGGCGCTGCGTCCCCTTTGGGAGACCGAGCGGCTCGACGCGGTCGCGCTGGAGAAGCGGCTGACGGAATTTCAGGTGGCGTGCGATGCGGAGGGGCGCTTGCTCGGCGCAGTGGGGATGCAGCGGCACCAGCAACACGGACTGCTGCACAGCGAAGTCTTCGCTGACTTCGCGTTGGCGGACACGCTTCGGCTGCTCCTGTGGGAAAGGTTTCGCACCCTGGGCCGCAACTACGCGCTGGCGCGGATGTGGACGCGGGAAACGTCGCAGTTCTGGCGCAGCGTCGGCTTCGATCCGGCGGATGAGGAGCAGCTCGCGAAGTTCCCGGATACTTTCGGTGCGGCGGAAGCTGGCCGACTCCTCACGATCAAGGTGCGGGACGATCCCTTCGTGGACATGACGCCGGAACAGGAGGACGTGATGCTCAAGCAACACCTGCGCGCGGACACGGAAAAGATGCTGCAACAGGCGCGCACACTGCGGGCGGTGCTCTACGGCGTGCTGGGGATTTTCGGCATCATCTTGGCCATCGGAGCCTTGATCGCATGGCGCTATCGAAACCGGCGAGGACGCGCACTCCCGGGGCGCCGGTGAGCCTCGGCAGACCCGCGCTCACTGGTTGAGCAATCCCTTCGCCCGGGCGAGGGAGCCTCGTCGCGTGGCGATGGCGGAAATGCGCGAGCTGTTCGTTACGTCCAACGCGCCATGTCACAGTTCCACACCGCTCTCGCTGCGCTGCTTGGCCTCTTTCTCCCGGCGTCCGCTGCCTCCATCGCCGATTCACTCGCCGGTGCCAAGTGGACGCATCACGCGAAAGCCCCCGGCTACTCCGAAGGCCCGACGTGGCTCAATGGCGAAGTCTATTTCTGCTCCGGCTCGCTTCTAAAAGTAGACTCGAGCGGCAAGGTCTTTCCCTGGCTCGACATCAATCCCGCCGGCACCTACCTGCGCCGCGACGGCCAAATCCTCGTCGTGGACAACAAGCACAAAGCGGTCCTCGCCCTCGCCACGAATGGCCTCGTGTCCGTCCTCGCGGACCAGTTCGAGGGCAAGCCGCTGCGGGGCCTCAACGACGTCACCGTCGATGCGCGCGGCAACATCTATTGGACCGACCCCGAAGGCTCCTCGCTCGCCAAGCCCGTCGGGGACATCTACCGCCTGAACACCGCCGGCCAAGTCTCGCGCGTCGCCAGCGGCTTCGCGTTTCCCAACGGCCTCGACGTGGACCCTGCCAGCCGCTTCCTCTACATCATCGAGTCGCAGTCGAAGAAGATCCTCCGCCTCGCGCTGCCCACGAATGACGCCCTGCCGCTCGGCCCGCCGGAAGTATTCTACGACCTCGGCGGCAGCGGCGGCGATGGCTGCACGTTCGATGCAGCGGGCAACTTGTGGGTTGCTGACTTCCACCGGCCCGAGACCAAGAAGGGCCGCATCACCGTGCTCAGCCCGGAAGGCAAGGTCCTCGGTCAGCTCGACGTGCCCGCGCAAGTCGTCAGCAACATCACTTTCGGTGGCGCCAACCACGACGAGATCTTCTGCACCACCGGCACACCCGATGGCGTCTTCCACGCGAAGGTCGGCGTGAAGGGTTTCGCCGGTCATCCCGGCGTGGCGCTGAAGCCACTCCGCACCCTCGCCACGCTGCCGCACGAGGGCGCGCATCCGCTCCACGCGCGGCGCTTCGGCGTGGCCGGCAGCATCGGCATCTCGCGCGGCTGGTATGTCTGGCGGAAGTTCGACCGCGCCACATGGACCGGCGAGTTCGAGCACGAGGGCAACGGCGAAATCTTCACCGCGAAGATTCTCCCGTGGGCCACCACCTACCGTCACCTCACCTACGGCGCGCACGTGGACGAACCGCTGCCCGGCGAACGCGTGAACTGCTTCTTCAATCCCGACGGCGACAAAAAGCGCGGCTGGCTCGTGCATTACCAAGACGAGTTGTGCCAGATGAAAGGCCACGACCACGCGTGGGTCATCCAGTCGGTGAAGCCAGGTGGCCGCGCGTTCACCGCGCAAGTCTTCGCCGGCAACAAGCCGCTGGAAGACAAGCCGCGCGACTTCACCCTCGCCGCTGAAGCGAAAACCTTCCGCAACGGCCAGCGCACCGAGGCCCCTGCGCTCAAGATCGGCGACCGCCGCTACTTCACCTGGACCAAGACCGCCGACCGCCACGTCGTCCACCTTGTCACCGACGACGCAAGTCTCGACGCGGTGAAGAAGATTGAGTCCGACGCCGTGGCCGCGCGCGTGGCGAGCGAAGGCATGACCGGCCAGATCGAGGCCGTGGACGGCGACACCGTTCATTTCCTCGTCCACTCCTCCTCCTGGTTTCAAGGGAACCAGTTGAAGCCTGGCGCAGCCCTGCAACTCCGCGCCACCGACGCCCAGTTCGCCCCTGTCGGCGACGCCCTCGAAGCCGAGTTGGTGACCCGCAAAAACCTCGGCACCTACGGCTCTGGCGTAAACGAAACCACGCTCAAGCTGAAGAACCCCGCCGACGCAAAGAAGCTCGCCGGTTGGAAGAAGAGCCAATCCGTGCGGTTGCTGGCGAAGTGACGAACCACGCCAATGCGGCCTTAACTCGGCATGATGCGTCTTCTACTTTTTACCTTCCTCCTCGCTGCGTCCGCGTCCGCCGCCGACCGTTACACTGGCTTGGCGACGGCGAAGTATCTCGGTGAGGTGCGCGTGGAAACAACTTTGCCCGGCACCAAGAACTTCACCGAAGGCCCGGCGGTGGATGCGGAGGGCACGGTCTACTTCACGAACCCCGGCGAGATTCTCAAGTGGGAGCCGGCGGCTAAGCGGTTGTCCACGTTCCGCAAGCCCAGCAATGGCGCGAACGGACTGGCCTTCGACCGGCAGGGGCGGTTGCTCGCGTGTGAGGCGGCGGATGGCAAGCAGGGCCGCGTCACGCGCACCGACCTGAAGAGCGGCGCGCAGACCCTGCTCTGTGACCAGTTCAACGGCTTCTCCCTGGGCGGGCCGAACGACTTGTGCGTGGATGGCAAAGGCCGCATCTATTTCACCGCGCGCCTGGCGAACACGAACGCCGCAACCGGCAACGTCAACGCGGTCTATCGCATTGACCCGGACGGCAAGGTCGCGCGCATCTTAGCCGCGCCGGACATTGACATGCCCAACGGCCTCGCCGTCGCGCCGGACAACCGGACGTTTTACCTCATCGAGTCCGACGGGCGCGTGAACCGCGCGCGCGTGGTGCGCGCGTATGACCTCAAGCCCGACGGCTCCGTCACCAACCACCGCGTGCTCTACACTTTTTATCCCGGTCGCGGCGGCGACGGGATGCGCGTGGACGCGGCGGGCCACCTCTACATCGCCGCCGGCTTGCACAAAACGCGCGGCACCAGCGAGACGCTCGACACGCGCCCCGGCATCCATGTGCTGACCCCGCAAGGCAATCTGGTCGCCTTCGTGGAGACGCCGGAGGACACGCTCACGAACTGCGCCTTCGGCGGCGCGGACGGCCGCACGCTCTACGTCACGTGTGGGCGCTTCCTCCTCAGCCTGCCGACGCACCCGGCGGGGAGTCCGCTGTATCGGGTTGTGAAGTAGCCGCCGAGGTGAGGAGGCGGCTACAAGCCCAGTCAGTTCAATGGTTGAACGCGAACTCTTTTGTGTTCAGTAGCGCCCACAGCAGGTCGGCGAAGAAGGATTCGCGTGGGTCGGCGGCGCTGCGCTGGCGGATGACGGCTTCGCGCTCGGCGGGCGTGGGCTTGCGTCCGAGCGTGGTGAGGTAGAGCTGCTCGGTGAGTTGAGTGTCGTCAGGGAATTGCTTCAGCAGCACGGTGAAGCGGGCATCGGGCGCTTTGATTTTCTTGAACAGGTCTTCACCGGTGTTCAGGTGGAGAAGCTGTGGGAGCGTCACGTCGCCGCTGCGCTCGCAGGCGCACGCGGACACGCGGTCGCTGCGGCCGAAGAGCGTGAGAAAATAACTATTCACCGTCGAGTCGGGGAGCTGCACAGCGCGCAGGCCGATCGGGTAGCCGGGGAAGGTCTCGGGCACGCCGGTCACGTCGCCGACGGCGTCGAGCAGCACCTCGGCAGGCAGGCGGCGGGCGTAGAAGTGCGAGTGAAAGCGCTGGTCGGCGGCGTTCGCGCGCGTGGTGTCGGCGGCGAGCTGGTAGGTGCGCGAGGTGACGATGAAGCGCATCAGCTTCCGCAGGTCGTGGCCGGCGGCGAACTCGCGCTTGAGCAACGCCCACAGCTCGGGGTTCGACGGCGGGTTGCTGTCGCGCAGGTCGTCCACCGGCTCGACGAGGCCCACACCCATGAAGTGCCGCCAGATACGGTTCACCATCGCGCCGGCGAAGTAAGGATTCTCCGGCGCGGTCATCCAGTCAGTGAATGCCTCGCGCGGGTCCGCGCCCTCGGTCATCACGAGCGCGCGGCGGTCGAGAGGTTGGGCGACCATCATCTGGCGGGTGCGCGGCTGCTGGACGGACGGCGGCTTGGCGCGGGTGGACTTGATTTGCTGCGCCAGCTCGACGACGCGCTTCTCCGAGGAAGTGATTTCCTTCGCGCGCTTCTCGACTTCCTTCGCTTCAAGGCCCGGCGCGGCGGCGGCTTCTTTGGCCTTGGTAACTTTCTCCTCCGCCTGCTGAAGCTGCTTGTCGAGCTGCAGCTCGTTTTGCGTGCCGAGTTGGAGCGCGGTGAAGCCGTCCAGCGGCTCCTTGCGGTCCAGCGAGACGCGCGCGAAGAACGCCGCGAAGTGGTAGAAGTCGTCCTGCGTGTAGCGTTCGAGTGGGTGGTTGTGGCAGCGGGCGCAGCCGATGCGCGTGCCGAGGAACGCCTGCGCCACCGAGTCCGGCAGGTCGGACTGCTCGGGTTGGCGCTTCTCGCCGACATTGTAGATGAAGTAGCCCACGGCGGGTGTCTCGCTGGCGGAACCGCGGGCGGTGAGCACGTCGCGGGCGAGCGCATCCCACGGGCGGTTCGCAGCGACCTGCGCACGGAGCCACGCGTGGAAGCTGCGGACGCCCTTCGCGCCGCGCACGTCGTGGTCGCGCTCCTTGCGGTTCTGGAACAAGTCGGCGAGCTGCAATGTCCAGTAGTCAACAAAGCGCGGGCTACCGAGAAGTTCATCGGCGAGGCGCGCACGCTTGTCGGGGGAAGTGTCCTTGGCAAACGCGGCGGCAAGTTCCGCCGTCGGCAGCGTGCCGGTCAGGTCGAGGTGGAGGCGGCGGGCGAAGGTCGCGTCGTCGCACAGCGGCGCGGGCGGGAGGCGGAGCGCCTGGAGCTTCTTGAATACGGCGTCATCAATGGCGTTCTGCCGCGCGGTGAAGTCGGCGGGGCGAACCTTGTTCTCGTAAGGCATCGTGAACGAGACGACTTCGACGAAGCCTTGGAAGTGGACGCGCACCGACGCCTCGCCCGCGCGCAACGCGGTCGCGATGCCGGCGGGCGTGACCTTCACGGTGGACTCGTCATTGGCGAAGAACTGCGCGAGCCAAGTGACGTCGCGCTCGCGGCCATCAGTGTAGGTGGCGCGGGCGGTGACGGGGACTTGGTCGCCGGGCTTGAGCGGGCGAGTCAAGGCGGAGAGCGTGAGCTTGGCGACGCGGGCTTCGTTCGTGGTCGGGCCGGGGGCACCGGCGAGAATCCAGTCGCGAAGCAACGTGTGTTCGCGGGAACCCGGCGCGAACCGTGCGCCGCCCTCGTGAGGCTCGACGGCGAGCGCCTTCGTGAGCAACAGGCTGGCGTCGGGTTGCGCGAAGTTGAGGCGACGCCCCCGGCTCTCGCGAGCGAGATGTTCGTAGTCCTCCTCCGGGGCGAAACCGCGCAGGGAGAGGCGGAACCCGTTTTGCCCGGCGAGCTTGCCGTGGCACGCGCCCATGTTGCAGCCCGCGCGCGTGAGCAGCGGGATGACGTCCTCGCAGAAGGACGGAGCGGCGGACGCGGACAGGGTGAACGCGAGGAGGATGAGTAATTGTCCGGGCCCGAACATCGGCTCGTTCAGACTGCGGCTGGCGGTGGGCGATTCAGACCGAGGCCTTGCCGCCGCCGATGGCGATCTTCCCTGCACCGGCGCGGGTCCATTGCGCCGGGTGTTTCTTTTTTTTGCGCGACGTGGCTGAATCCCCTCTCATGAGTTTCGCCACCACCGATCTGGAAGAACTCCCTCCCGCCATCTGGCGCGACTTGGAAGCCGCCACTGCCGACCCGGCCAGTCCCTTCCGCACGCCGGTGCTGGGCACCACAAACCTCTTCGAGTGCTCCATGCGCGTCGTTGTGCTGCGCCACGCGGACGCCGCCAAACGCGAGTTGGCCTGCTACTCGGACGCCCGCGCGCAAAAGGTCCACCAGCTTAAGCTCTGCGAGCAAGGCCACTGGCTTTTCTACGACCCCGCGCGCCGCCTCCAGCTCCGCGTCAGCGCCCACACGATGGTGCATCAAAACGACGCCATCGCCCGCGCACACTGGGCGAAGACCCCGCTGAGCCAGCGGCGAAACTACTGTGCCAACCAGCCGCCCGGATCGGACATCCACGCGCCCGGCGACGCCATCGCGCCTGCGCTCAAGTCCCCGAAGGTCACGGCCAAGGAACTTGAGCCAGGCTACGAGAACTTCGCCGTGCTGGTCTCCACTGTGGACCAGATCGAATGGCTGCAGCTCGGCGACACTGGCCATGTCCGTGCGGTTTTCAACTGGACGGTCGTAAAGTGGAGCGGTCTGTGGCTGGTGCCGTAAGACTCCATCCGTGTTCAAGGTCAGCCATGCCGACGCGCTCCGCGCTGGTGCCGAGCAGGGGTTTTCAGAGTATTCCCTTTCCAACACTCCAACACTCCATTACTCCATCCCCCCAGCTGTGAGCTGCGCATGATCTGGAACCGTAAACACCTCCTCGACATCGAGTCCCTTTCTGCGGACGAAATCATCGCCGTCCTCGACACCGCCCGGCAGTTCAAAGCCGTCGGCGAGCGCGCCATCAAGAAAGTCCCCGCCCTGCGCGGCAAGACCGTCGTCAACCTCTTCGTCGAGCCCAGCACGCGCACGCGCATCAGCTTCGAGCTAGCCGCCGTCCGCCTCAGCGCCGATGTCATCAACCTCGGCGTCGAGGCTAGCTCGCTCAAGAAAGGCGAGACTCTCAAGGACACCGCGCGCAACCTTGAGGCCCTCAATGCCGACATCATCATCATCCGGCACAGCGCCGCCGGCGCGCCGCACTTCCTCTCCCGCTTCCTCAAGGGCAGCGTCATCAACGCGGGCGACGGCGCGCACGAGCACCCCACCCAGGCGCTGCTCGACACCTTCACCATCCGCGAGCACCGGGGAAAAATCGCCGGCCTCAACGTCACCATCCTGGGCGACATCCTCTACAGCCGCGTCGCCCGCTCGAACATCGCCGCGCTGCTCAAGCTCGGTGCGAACGTCACGCTCTGCGGACCAAGCACGCTCGTCCCGCGTGTCTTCGAGCAGATGGGCTGCCGCGTCACCTACAACGTGGACGAAGCCATCGCCGACGCCGATGTCATCAACCTCCTGCGCATCCAGCACGAGCGGCAGCGCAAGACGATGTTCCCGAGCATCGGCGAATACGCCGCGCTCTTCGGCCTTACGCACGCACGCTTCGCGAAGACCCGGCCCGACGCGCTCATCATGCACCCCGGCCCCATCAACCGAGGCGTCGAGATCGCCAGCGAGCTTGCCGACTGCGGGCGCTCGGTGATTTTGGAACAAGTGACCAACGGCCTCGCCGTCCGCATGGCCGTGCTCTACCTCATCAACGGCGGCAAGGGCGCGCAGGAACTCAGCGGGTTGAACTGAGCGTAATCGCAACCTTCAGGTTTCGAATCCTGCCGAGTGGATGACGCGCAGGCATCGCCACCGCTGTGCCGAGGTTGTGAAAGATTTCCAGTGAGTAGTTTCCCCGCAACCTCTCCCTTCCTCGGAGGAGGGAAGAAGGTGGCCGCAGGCCGGATGAGGGGTGCGGCCACCCACGCCGACGCCCTCCACCCCTCACCCCGGCCCTCTCCGCTCATCCGATGAAGGGAGAGGGAGTCAAAGCGCGGCGCGGTTCCCAAGCCATTCCACCGAATATCATTCGGAATTGGTATGACTTGGGGATTCCGCTCAAGCGGAAATTGTTAGATGGAAGGACAGGCGGGGCGCGCAGCCCTATTGCGCGGAGATTTTCCCGGTCTGCTGGTTGATCACCCACTTCTTGCCGCCAGGCAGGACGGGGACGGACGTGATGATCTTGAGGTTGACCATCTCGGCGATGTCTCTCGGGATGCGCTTGTGTTGCTTGATGTAGTCGCCGAGGAAGTCGTTGAGCGTCTGGGTCATCTCCAACGCGTAGGAAGTGTCATGAGATTCGCGCGTGCTCACGATGGGCGGGGGCGGCTGGCCGGGCGGCGGCGCAATGACGGCGGGCGCAACGACAGGGGCCTCGACCGGCTTGGGCACCGGCTGGTCAGGCTGCTTCCGCCTGCACCCGGCCGCGAGGATGATGGCGCAAAGGCATGGCAGATGCAAAAAAGCGAGAAACACAAACTTCATAAGGGTGTGGAAGAGGCTGCTCAGTCGTCCGAGGTGATGACAGTCCACATCCCGGAATTGGAGTTGAGAGGGTTGCCTAGTTTGACAGTCTTGATCAACTCAAGGCTCTCCGCATGGCCGTCCACGAAGGTCCAGTTCCACTTGCCGTTGTGGTAATAGTTCTGATCGAAGCCATTGGAAGTTGTCGTATTGGGCAGGAAAATGAGCTGGTCGGGGCTATCCGTGACACTGGAATTGGAACCGCCCTGAAAATTGCCGGAGGTCGATCTCTCAATTACCATGAGAGTGTTTGCGGGGGCCTGAACGGTGCTTACACGCAGCTTGGTGACGACCGCTCCAGCAGCCAGCGGATTATGAAACACGCCGACGCCGCCGTTTCGCGGCATAGAGTAGCTGCGTTTGGCGTTGGCGTTGTTGATGCGGAGAAACTTGTCGGCCGGGCACTCAAAAACCTTGAGCGATTCGGCAGTCGGCACATTGCCGCCGGTCAATTGGGCAAGCTCCTTTGAGCCCCCGACGTATTTTTGCAGCACGTCATCGAAGGACCAATTCTCCGCCGCTGGCGTGAGGACAAACGCGTAAGGCAGAACATCATCGTTGTCGGTCACATAGACCAGCGATCCCAGCCCAATCTGCTTCATGTTGTTTAGGCACTTGATGGACCCGGCCTTCATTTTCGCCTTTGAGAGCGCGGGCAGGAGCATGCCGGCCAGGATCGCGATGATGGCGATGACGACGAGCAATTCAATCAGGGTAAAACCACGGGAGCGGCGGGAGCCGAAACAGAGGGTCTTCATTTTTTTTAACTATTCACACGGCTCAAAATAGTCAACCGCAATCCAGAGTTAAACCAGAGGGCCGACCCGTTAAGCCACTGACCTGCACTAACCAGCACTGATAAGTCAGCGAAAATGAGATTCCCCCGCTGGGTGAAGGATCGCCGGAGCTAATTCATCAGTGCTGGTTAGTGCAGGTCAGTGGTTTCTCTCTGCTCGACTCCCCTTCAACTGGGGTTTCTAGGGTCAACAGCGCTGCCTGCTGTTAGCGCGCGGCCAGACCGGGAGGAATCGCCCCTTGTTCGGGTTGATGCGCAACGACCACTGGCGCCTGCTCTTCCCTCACACTCCCACCAGCGACCCTGCAAGAAACTCAGACGCGCCCCATGTTGAAACCGGAGGCGTTTTCCCCTTGGAACGGCTGGGGGAAATTCGGCAGAATGACCCCATGTTAGCCAAGGTTTGCTCCGCCGCCGTGCAGGGCATTGAGGCGTATCCCATCGAGGTGGAGGTCAATGTCGGCTGGGGCGAGACCAACATCGCCATCGTCGGGCTGCCGGATGCCGCCGTGAAGGAGTCGCGCGACCGCGTGAGCACCGCGATGACGAACTCCGCGTTCCACTTCCCGATGGGCCGCACCACGATCAACCTCGCGCCCGCCGACGTGCGCAAGGAAGGCCCCAGTTTCGACCTCCCCATCGCCATCGGCTGGCTCGCCGCCAGCGAGCAGATGAAAAGCGCCTTGCTGGACAATTACGTCCTCGTCGGCGAACTCGCGCTGACCGGCGCAGTGCGGCCCGTGAAGGGCGTGCTGCCCATCGCCTTGCGCGCGAAGCAGGACGGGCGCAAGGGCGTCATCGTGCCGCGGGACAACGCGCCGGAAGCGGCGGTGGTCGCGGGGCTGGACGTGATTCCAATTCAGAACTTGCGCGAGGCCGTGGGATTCCTCGAAGGCGAGGTCGCCATCGCCCCGCTCCAGGTGGACCTCGCAAAACTCTTCAACTACGCGGGCGACGACGACGTGGACATGGCCGACGTGCGGGGGCAGGAGTCAGTCAAGCGTGCTCTCGAAATCGCCGCCGCCGGGTCACACAATCTCCTACTCATCGGCCCGCCGGGCACGGGCAAATCCATGCTGGCCAAGCGCATTCCCACCATCCTCCCGCCGCTCACGCTCGACGAGGCGCTGGAGACGACGAAGATTCACAGCATCGTCGGGCTGCTCGCGGCGGGACAGGCGCTCGTCACCCAGCGGCCCTTCCGCAGCCCCCACCACACGGCGAGCGACGCAGGACTCTTGGGCGGCGGCATCAACCCGACGCCCGGCGAAATCTCGCTGGCGCACCACGGCGTGTTGTTTCTGGATGAGCTGCCGGAGTTCAAACGCACCGTGCTGGAGACGATGCGCCAGCCGCTCGAGGACGGCAAAGTCACCATCTCGCGCGCGGCGGGCACGATGACCTTCCCGTCGCAGTTCATGCTCGTGGCCGCGATGAACCCGACGCCGGACGGCAAGATGCCCGGTGAGTCGAAGTCCTCACCGCGCGAGATTGGGAACTACCTCGGGCGCATCTCCGGGCCATTGCTGGACCGCATTGACCTGCACGTCGAGGTGCCGCAGGTGAAGTTCCGCGAGATGCAGGCGGCCAAGCCCGGCGAGAGTTCCGCGACGGTTCGCGAGCGGGTCATCACGGCGCGGCGCATCCAACAGGCGCGCTTCACCGGGAAGAAGGTCACGTGCAACGCGCGCATGGGCAGCCGCGAGCTGAAGGAATTTTGCGTGCTGGACGAAGCGGCGACCGAGCTGCTCCGGCACGCGATGACCGAGATGGGCCTGAGCGCCCGTGCGCACGACCGCATCCTGAAAGTCTCCCGCACCATCGCGGACCTCGCCGCGTGCGCGAGCATCACGGCGGAACACCTGGGCGAGGCGATTCAGTATCGCACGCTGGACCGGCAGTTGTGGGGGTGAACGTCTCACCGTGAGACGTGCGCCTCAGCCACGAAGCCCCCTTCGCATCGCCCTCAAACTCGCCTTGCCTTTGCGTTCCCTTCCGCAACACTCGCGCGCGTTATGAGCAAAACCTCCGGCCCAAAAATCTCCAAGAAGTTCGCCGCCTACCCACGCCTCAATCCCCTCGGCGTGGGCAAGGACATCTCCGCCGCCGACCTCATTGACCAAGTCATGCTGGCCTACAACGGCGGCCGTCTGCGCGAGGCCAGCCAACTCCTCGCGCGCAAGATGCTGCCGGACGACGGCTTCATCGGCATGAGCCTCACCGGCGCGCTCACGCCCGCCGGCCTCGGCAAGTCCTGCCTCATTCCGCTGATGAAGGGCGGCTATGTGGACTGGATTATCTCCACCGGCGCGAATCTCTACCACGACCTCCACTTCGGTTTGGACATGCAGCTCCACAGCGGCACGCCGTTCCTCGACGACGTGCAGTTGCATCAAGAGGGTGTTATCCGCATCTACGACGTGCTCTTCGATTACAACGTGCTGCTGGACACTGACGCCTTCGTCCGCGAGGTCATCCAATGCCCCGAGTTCCAGCGGCCGATGGGCACGGATGAATTTCACTACCTTCTCGGAAAATACGTCGCCGCACGCGGCAAGAAGCTCGGCCTGAAAGATTCCTCCGTCCTCGCCACCGCCTACGAGTGCGGCATCCCCATCTTCACCAGCAGCCCCGGCGATTCCAGCATCGGCATGAACGTCGCCGCCATGGCCATGCGCGGCTCGGCCCTCCTGCCCGACGTGAACCGCGACGTGAACCAGACCGCCGCCATCGTCTATCACGCCAAGTCCACCGGCCACACCAGCAGCGTGTTCATCCTCGGCGGTGGCAGCCCGAAGAACTTCATGCTCCAGACCGAGCCGCAGATTCAGGAAGTCTTGGGCATCCAAGAAAAGGGCCACGACTACTTCCTCCAAGTCACCGACGCCCGCCCCGACACCGGCGGCCTCTCCGGCGCGACACCCGCCGAAGCCGTGAGCTGGGGCAAGGTGGACCCCGACAAGCTGCCCGACTCCGTTGTCTGCTACACCGACAGCACCATCGCCCTGCCGCTGCTCACCGCCTACGTCCTCTCGCGGGTGAAGCCCCGCAAGCTCAAGCGCCTCTACGACCACCGCGACGCCATTCTCGATGTGGTGAAGCAAAAGTATCTCAAGCTCGGCACGGTGACGAAGGTGCTGACGAGCCGAAAGATTTCGAAGCGCGGCAGCAGCATCGGGCTGAAGAATTAGCCGGCGAGGTCAGGAGGCTGACTCCGTTGCCCTCGAACGAATCCGCCGCCTCACTTCGGCGGCTACATGGTTCAGGGCTTCGGCAGGTTCGGTAATTCCACGGGGGGCTTCTGCTCTGGGGCGGGCACAGGGGTGGGCACGACGCTGGTGTCAGGCTGGGCAGGCTTGCCATTGCGCTTGCCCTTCAGCTCCTGCCTGATCCTCTCGATCTCCTCCGCCTCCAGCTTCTTGTTCCGCGCCTTCTCCTCCTCCAGAAGTTTTGCGTTCACCTTGTTTTCTTGTTCGCGGACAGTCTGCTCGACCCCGCGCAAGCTGGGTGAGCGCTGGCGCTCGGCCTGCGCCGCGAGAGAGGCGAGTTCCGGCGTCTTCAAGACCGTGGGCCGGATCAACACCATCAACTCCTTGCGCGTCGGGCTTTCGCTCGTGGAGCGGAACAGCGCGCCGAAGACAGGGATATCCTTCAACACCGGCACGCCGGAAACGCTCCTCGTCATGGCCGTGCGGATGAGGCCGCCCAGGATGATCGTCTCGCCGTCCTTCACGGCGACCTTCGCCTGCGCGGTGTGGCGCACGGTGCGGGGCACTTTCAGGCTGCTGTCCACCTGCACGAAGCCATTCTCACCTTCGATGGTCTGGTTGATGTCGAGCACCACGAGACCATCGGAGGTAATGAGCGGCAGGACCGACATGTTGATGCCGATCTGGAGCTGCTGAATCTGCTGCTGCACGCCAAAGCCGCCGCCCGAAATGGTGCCCGTGACGTAGGGGGTGGTGCCGCCGGAGAAGATGGTCGCGGCCTCCGCGTGCGAGGTCTGGATGCGCGGGCGGGAGAGCACCTCCGTCTTGGAATCGCTCTCCAACAACTGGATCGCCGCTGCCCAGTTCGCACCGATCTGTGCAAGATAGCCGAAGCCGCCGGTGGCGACCGAGGCAGCGCCCAGAGCAGTCGTGTTGGTGGAGAAGTTGATGATAGAGTTGATGCCAACCTTCCTCTCGAAACTGCCGTTCTTCGCCTGCGCGACCGTGCCGAAGTTCACATCCCGTGAATGCGTGAGATCGGTCTCAAAGATGAGCGCCTCGATGAGCACTTGCTGTTGCGGCACATCAATCTTTGCCAACAGATTGGTGAGCATGGCCAGCTCGGCTTTGTTCGCCAGCACGAGGAGCGAGTTGCTCCGGTCGTAGGCGATGATCTTGGCCTCGCCCAGCAGCGGTGCGCCGCCGCTGCGACCGCCGGTGATGTTGCTGACGATTTGGTTCAGACGGTTCTGAAATTGCGACTGCTGGGTGCCCGGCTGGGCCGCGCCGGGGATGCCGGGGTTCACGCCGCCCGGCTGCGTCCCGAAGGGCGACCCCGGCGCACCGCCCATGCCGGGGATTCCGGTGTTGCCGCCGAACGGCGAGGTGGTGCCCGTCCGCCGGGTGGTGGAAGCGCCGCCGCCGGTGCGGCTCCCGGTGGTGCCACCAGCCGAGGGCCCGGACGCGGTGAAGCTGCCCAACACCTGCGCCACGTCCGCCGCGAGGGCGTAGTTGACCGGGATCACCTTGAACTCCTCGTCGCTCGGCACGGCCACATCAATCTTCGCCAGCACCTCCATCATGCGCTTGATGTTGATGGCGTTGTCGCGGAGCACGATCACCCCAGTCGCATCAATCGGCAGGATGCCGCCGGGCAGCTTCGCGAAGGGCTGGATCGCCGCGATGATCTCGCTGGGCTTGGCGTTGGTGACCTGGATGATCTTCGTGATGTATTGGCTGGCCTCGGGCAACTCGCCGACCGAGTTCGTGTTGAACGCCGCGCCTTCTTGCAGCGCGGCGGCCATGGGAACGACGGTGAGGAACTTCTCGCCCGTCGCGATGACGGCGATCTGGTTCAGCGCCAGCAGGCTGTCAATCGCCTGCAAGAACTCCCGCTCGGTCAGCGGCGTCTTGGTGTTCAAGGTCAGCTTGATCTGATCGAAATTGACCGCTGGCGAACGCAGCACCGTGCGCCCCGTCACCTCGGCATACAGTTCCATCACCTGTTCGAGCGGCTGGTTCAGCAAGCGCGTGAGGGTCGGGTCGAGCGTCCGCTCGCCGGCGGGATTGAGCACGAGGTCCGTGGGCGCGCGGTTGGCAAGTGCGCCCATCGCATTCGTCCCTGTGGCGGCAGAGCCACCGGGCAGGACAACGACCTTTGCGGCGGGCGAAGCCGTTGCAGGCGTGGTTGGCCCCACCCGCGGCACTGCATTGGTCGCAGCGCCGGCAGGTGATTTGCCGGCGGGGGGTGCGGGCGCCGGGACTTGTGCGCACAGCACAGTCGCCACGACGGTGAGAAGGAGGATCGCCAGGTTGGTTTTCATGGGCGTTTTGGATTTGGGGGCTGCTTGCTTGCTGGCGCGGTCTTCTGGTAGCTCGCGGCCATCGTCAGCTCGCCCATCAGTTTCATCTGCGTTGCGTCGGGTTTCACCGTCAGGTCACGGATGCGGATGGTGGAATTATTCTCGCCCAGCGAGACCATAAACTTGAGCAACTCGGCGTCGCCGGTGTTCTGAAAACTGACCCGGAGCGAGTGTTCCTCGAAGTAGCCATCGGCGCTGGGCGTGCCTGCGGTGCTGGGGCTCCACGAACTGACGTTGATCCCGGCACCCCGCGCCTTGGGCTCGACGATGCGCATGAGCGCCAGCGCGATCTCCGCCGACGCATGCTGCGCACCGCCGGTGTCCTTGAGCGCCTCCTCCTTCTTCTGGAGCTGCGGGAGCTGGTCCACTTCCTTTTGGAAATTCGCGAGCTTCGTCTGGGCTTTTTTGATCGCGAGCTGCGCTTTGTTCCAGTCCTTGAACTGCGGCCAGACGAACATCGCGTTGACCACGATGAAGAGCACCAGCGCCGCGCCCACGACGATGCGTCGCTCCAGCGCGCCGAGGTTCAATTTGTCGAAGAGGCTCTTCATTCGATTTCAGGGCCGCGCAGTTCGCAGCTCAAGGTCCAGTTGAATTGGCTCGCCACCGCGCCGCTGCCCTGCGAGCTGGGCGCGCTGACGGACTTGAAAAGGGGCACGCCGTTGAGCATGGAGGTCTGCAACGCCGCGCTGTAGTCAGTGAGCTTGCTGATCTGATCCGCCGGCACCAGTCCACGCAGGGAAACGCGCTTGCCCCGTTGGAAGGCGTAGTCCGTGAGCACCATGCCTTCCGGCAATTTCGCGGAGACGGCCTTGAGGCTCTCGATGGCGGCGTATTTCAGCGCAATTTGCTCCTTCAAAACTTGGATCCGCGCCCGGGTGACGAGCGCGTTCGTGTAGGAACCGGCGAGGCCGGCCACGCGTCCCTCCTCTTCGCGCTGCTGCGTCTCCGCCTGCCAGAGCAGCGCAAAGAACACCGCCACTCCGAGGACATACACCGCCACCAGCGCGCCCAGCCCGCGCATCCACACGCTGTCCACGAACTGCTGCCGGTAGCGCGTGGTGAACTCCGCAGGGAGCAGGTTCGCCAAGCTCTCACCGCGCGCGGCCCGCTGTGCGGAAAGGGTCGCGAGCGCGACGGGTTCGCAAGGTTTCGTCACGTCCACCGCGCTGTCGGACAGGTCCCGCAAGACGTGCAGCCAAACCTCCTGATCCTCTGGCGCGGACACGAGCCGGAAGCGCGGCGCGCTGGTGAGCCAGCCTTCGAGCTCGCCGGCCCATGCGGACTTCGTCAGCACCTCGCCGAGTTCGCGCTGCCAGTGTTCCGGCGCGGTGAGCTTCACCAGCGTGAGGCTGCGCAACTCGCCGCCATACCACCACGCGACGAGGCAGGAGTGAGCATCTGCGCCGCTGCCGGGATAAACCCATGCGCCGTCGCCCTCGACCTTTGTCGCGAGGACTTGGTGCAACAGCGGCGCCTCCAGCCGGTCGGCGAGAAAACCACGGCCTTCCAGCGTCCCGAGGAATTTCTCCACCTCGTGCCGCGGCGCGATGAGCACGATGACCGTCTGCATCTCGCTAGGCACCGTGGTGCGCGTGGGCACCGGCTCGACGGTCCACACAATCTGCGCGACCGGCAGCGGGGAAACCTTCTCCAGCGCCAACTCCACCATCGCGAGGAGTTCGGTGCGGTCGCACTTGGGAAACTGCGTAACACGCAGAAACACGCTGCCCGCTGGGAGCCACGCGAGGTTCAGCCGGCTGCTGAAGAGCGCACGCCAGTCCTTCGCGACCTGCTTGTCCGGCAGCGCATCGCCGGGCAAGCCGGAGAACTCCTCGTCCAGCTCAGCCTTGCCATCGCCCGCGATGTCGAAGTGCCACAACCGTCGCCGGTCGGCGGCGAGGTCGAGGACGTTGCAAGCGTTGGGGGGCGAGGGCTTCACGACTTCGTCAAAAACATCGTCCCTGTATCTTCCATGAGGGACTTTAGGTGTTCCTCGGTTTGGGTCACGCGCAGGACTTCCTCGATGGTCGTGATGCCGGTCTTTACTTTCTTCCAGCCGTCCGTGCGGAGCGTCCGCATCCCATCGGCTTGCGCGCGCTGGGCGATGGCGGATGCAGGCGCGCGGTTCATGATGAGCGGCCGCAACGCCTCGGTGACGAGGAGCAGTTCGTGGATGCCCTGCCGGCCTTGATAGCCAAGCAGTCGGCACTCCTCGCAGCCGGTGCCACGCATGAACTTCGTCGTCGCCACTTCGTCCGCCGGAAAACCAATGCGCGCGAGGTAGTCGCGCTCGACCACCTGCTCGGTCTTGCACGCCGGGCAGATGGTGCGCACGAGACGTTGCGCCATGATGGCCTCGACGGACGACGCCACGAGGAACGGCTCAATGCCCATGTCAATCAAGCGCGTGAAGGCGCTGGGCGCGTCGTTTGTGTGCAGCGTGCTGAAAACCAAGTGGCCGGTCAGCGCGGCGCGGATGGCGATCTCCGCCGTCTCTTGATCGCGGATTTCCCCGACCATCACCACGTTCGGGTCCTGGCGGAGGATGTGGCGCAGACCCATCGCAAAGGTCAGCCCGATGTCGGAGCGGACGGCGATTTGGTTGATGCCCTTGAGTTCGTATTCCACCGGCTCCTCGATGGTGATGATGCGCTTGTGGACGGAGTTGATGGAGCTGAGGAAGGCGTAGAGCGTCGTGGACTTGCCCGAGCCGGTCGGCCCGGTGACGAGCATGATGCCGTGCGGCTTGTAGATGATGTCGCGGATCGCGATCTCTTCGGTGGGCGTGAAGCCGAGCTTGTCCAGGCTGAGGAAAATCTTCCCGCGCAGCAGAAGGCGCAGCGAAACGCTTTCGCCATAAACCGTCGGCACGGTGGAGACGCGGATGTCGATTTCCTCGCCCTTGATGCGGACATTGATGCGGCCGTCCTGCGGCAGGCGCTTCTCGGAGATGTTCATCCCCGACATGACCTTGATGCGCGAGATGATGGCGGCCTGAAAGCGCTTGAGCTGAGGCGGCAAAGGGATTTGATGCAGGATTCCGTCAATGCGGTTGCGGATGCGCAACTCGTCCTCCGCTGGCTCGAAGTGGATGTCCGTCGCGCGCGCCTTGAATGCCTCCCAGACGATCTGGTTGACGAACTTGATGACGCTGGCCTCCTGGTCGCCCTCGGTGATTTCCTTGTCGTTCGCCAACTCGAGTTCCATCGGCTCGTTCTCGGACATCTCGTCGAGCGTCTCGGCGCCGACGCCGTAATACTTCTTCAGCGTCTTCTCCACCTCCGCGCCCGGCGCGAGCGCGAAGCGCACGGGACAATGGGCATCGAACTGCACGGCGTTGAGCAGTGCGGTGTCGAAGGGATTGCTAACGACAACGGTCAGCACGCCGTCGGCGAAGCTCGTGGGCATAACGCCGTGCTGGAAGGCAACCTTCGTGGAGATGCGCACGCGGGCTTCGACGGGGATGTCGAGCAGCTTGAGGTTGAGGAACGGCCACTCGAGCGCCGCCGCGAGCTTCTCCAAGAATTGCTCCTCGCTCAGGCCCGACTCGCGCGCCATGAAGGCGATGAGCGACTCCTGCGAACCGCCGTCCACCGCCACGCGCCAGAGCTTGGACCACGCGTCGAACTGCTCGGGCGTCGCCAGCGCGGCGCGGGCAAAGACATTCTTGATGGAGACAAAGGCCATTTAACGACAGCAACTTGAACGGCGAGCGTAGGGAATAGTTGCGGGTGGGGCAAAGGTTTTGGCTTCAGGTGAAGGGTGTAGGCGAGGCGGCGGGGCAATTCCTGATAGGGTGGAACTCCGGCGAACCCCATTTGCCGAAGCAGTAGGGGCGAGCGTAGATCAAGATGCGGTTCGACGGAGCCTCACCCTACCGGACGATAACGACCTCGCCACGCACGACTTTGGCCTGCTGCTTCGAATAGTCGGAGAGGATTTCCAACGCCTCGCGGAGATACAGATCAATGACAGCCTTGCTGGCGTCAGTCGTGTCCTCCGGTTCGTCACCGTCCTCCGGAGGTTTGACTTCTTTCTTTGCCGGCGGCGCAGCCTTGGACTTGGTCTCAGGATTCTTGGTCGCCACAGGGGTTGGCTTCGGCGGTTGAATGGCGAGGAGCGGCTGATTCTTGTCCACCGTCTCGGTCTTCACGAGGAACACCTTGTCGGCGGGGGGCGGGCGGGCGTCGCGCTCCTTCTTCCGAGCCTCGGCGCGGGCTTCGGCGGCCTGCTTTTCCTTCAGGCGCTGGGCTTCGTTTAGGGAAATGGTCTTGTCCGCGCGCTGCTTCTTCACCAGCTCGATGTCCTCGCGGACGTAGGCGAAGTCCTGATCCTTGGCGATGCGCCCGGAGGAGTTCTTGCGCAGCTCGTCGAGGCCGCCGTTGACGCGGTCGGCGCGTTGATATTTGGCGGCGGGAATGTTGTCCGCTTCCAGCACGTTGGGCAGGAAGGCCTCGCCGGTTTCCAGGTAGTCGAGGACGTTGGGCAGGATGACGTCCGGCGTGACGCCGTGCTTCTGCGTGGTGCCGCCGGCGATGCGGTAGAACTTCGAGATGGTGAACTTGAGTTCGCCGGGGTCTGCGACCTGCCGCGTGCCCATGAAGTTCGCCAGCGGGTAGAGGGTCTGGACGGTGCCCTTGCCGTGCGTGGCCAGGTCCCCGACGATCAACGCGCGTCCGTAGTCCTGCAACGCAGCGGCGACAATCTCCGACGCGGAGGCGCTGTGATGGCCCACGAGCACCATCAACGGGCCGTCATAGGTCACGCGCCCATCCTCATCCTCGAGCACTTCGATCTGCTTCGGCTGCCGCACCTGCACGACGGGGCCTTTCTTGATGAAGAGGCCGGTCAGCTCGACCGCTTCGTTCAGCAAGCCGCCACCGTTGCGTCGCAGGTCGAGAATCACCCCGGCGACTTTTTCCTTCTGTAGCCGGATGAGGAGCTTCTCCACATCGGCGGCGCATTTCTTGTAGAACTGCGGCAGCTCGATCACGCCGAGCCGCTGCGACTTCCCGTCAGCGGTGACGTGGTCAATGACTCGGGCATAGGCGTATTGCTCCGTGAGCTTGATCTCGTCGCGGACGATGCGAATGACTTTCCGCTCGGACTCACTGACGGCGTCCGCCGGGATAATCGTGAGCCGGACTTCGGTGCCCTTCTTGCCGCGGATCATGCCCACGACTTCATTGAGCCGCATGTCGAGGCAATCCACGGGTTCTGCGTCGCCCTGGGCCACGGCCACGATCTTGTCCTTGGGCTTGAACTGCTTGCTGAGTTCGGCGGGACCGCCGGGGGTGAGGTTGACGATCTCCGTGTAGCCCTCGTCGTTCTGCCGGAGCTGCGCGCCAATGCCGTTGAGCTTTAGATCCACGTTGTGGATGGCGAAGTTCTTCGCGTCCGCCGGAGCCATGTAACCGGAGTGCGGGTCGAAGGCCTGGCCGAGCGCGGACAGATAAACTTGCAGCGTGTCGCTGGCGTCGAACTGCTTCATATTCTTTTGCAGGCGGGCGTAGCGCTTGGTGATTTTCTCCGCTGTCTTCTCCGCCGTCTCATCGGTGAGCCTGCCATTGAGCAGTTCGAACTTCATGCGTTGCCGCCAAATCTCGGCGGACTCCGCCTCGTCCTTCGGCCAAGGCAGCTTGTTGCGCTGCGTGGTGAACCTCTCGTCCAATCGGAAATCGTGCTGCGCCTTGAGCAGCCCCGGCAGGCGCGCGACGCAGACATCCAGCCGCTTGAGGTAGCGTTCGTAAATCTCGTAAGCAGGCTCGGCATCCCCGGTGTTGGTCAGGTTGTCGAGCTTCTTGGCGTGCTTGGCAGTGAACTCGTCCACGTCGGACTGGAGGAAAATCATGTGAGTGTAGTCCAGTGCGTCGAGGTAGTTCCTCAAGTGCAACTCCGAGATCGTGTCATCCAGCCGCGTGCCCTTGTAGTGCGCGCGGTCGAGCAGGGTGCCGACGGCCTTGGCGATGCGCCCGGACTGCTCGCGCGTGAACTCGATGGCCCGCACGGTGCAGCACAGGAAGGCCGCCGCCAGCGCCACGGATAGGATTCGTTTCATAAGGTATTGCTGCCAGATTGCGCCCGTCGGCGGGTAGGAATCAACCGAGAAGTCCGGCGAATCCCGCGAGCTGACGGCCAGAATGATGGACTGGCAAGGCGGGGGATTGTTCAAAACGGCCCGGTCGTGGCAGTCGTCCGCCACTTGGCGTGGCGGGGACGGGCTTCGCAGCGCGGCTGATTACAAATCCACCCACTGCCGCGTCTCGGCGGACTTCAACGCCGCGTCGGTCACGTCCTGCATCCGCGCGCCGTCGTGGAACGTCACGCTGCACGGGCGCTGCTCGCGGATCGCGTTCACGAACTCCACCGCCTGATCGTAGCGGAAGCTCACGAGCGGATCGCCCACGCCCGGATCACGCGGCGAGCCGGGCCAGGTGTGAAACTCCTTTGGTATGGGCAACGCCTTGAGGCCGGGCCCGCCGACCTTGCCGAACTGAAGTTCATTCCACCGACTCGTCGTGAAGCTGAAGCTCGCCTCGCTGCCGTTGAGTTCCACGCGATCGGGACTGTGCCAGTTTTCGTTCGTGCCGCTGGCGAGCTTCGAGCTTTCCAGCACACCGCTCGCGCCGCACTGGAACTCGGAGAGAATGGCCACCCAGTCATCCGTGTCGTTCGGTGCGCCACCACGAATGGGAGTGAGAGTCTTCAAGTTCGCCACCAGCCGCGTCATCGGGCCGATGAGGTGGTGCGCGAAGTCAATCCGGTGCGAGAGCATATCCCCAATCTCGCCCGTGCCCGCGAGCCGCTTCTGCTGCCGCCAGCCGACGTTGCGCGTGCCCCAGTCCTGCAAGCGGCACGAGCGATAGTGATACGCGCGGCCGAGGTCACCCTGGTCCACGAGGTGTTTCAGGTAACGCATCGCCGGCACGAAGCGGTAGGTGAACGCGGTCATGTGGCGGACGTTCGCCTGCTCGGCGGCGTCGGCCATCGCGTGCGCGTCGGCGGCGTTGAGCGCGAGCGGCTTCTCGCTGAGAACGTGTTTGCCCGCGCGCGCGGCGGCGATAGCCACCGGCGGGTGAAACGCATTCGGCGTCGCGATAATCAGCGCGTGGATGTCATCGCGGCTCACGATGTCCTCCCACTTGGTCGAAGTCACAGGCGCGCCGGTCTGCTGGCGGGCGGCTTCGAGTGTGGTGGGGTTGGCGTCGCAGAGCGCGTGGACTTTTACGTCCTTGCACAGCGCGAGGCCGGGCAGATGATTTTGAAGAGTGATGCCGCCGGTGCCGATGATGGCGAAATTGAGTGTGCTCATGCGAAAAGCGGGCGCGAGTATGGTGGGCGACGCCGCAAAGGCAAGCGGAGCGCGGCCTTCAGGCCGCAGAAACGTCCGTGGGCCAACGGGCTTCCGAACGCACTTTTGCTGCCCAGCTTTCTGCGCCGTGAACGCCGCGCTCCGTCAGCTCGCCAGCTTCGGTGGCTCGGCCGATTCGCCGGGCGCTTCGCTGACTCCGGTGGCTTGGCGGAGATGCGTGGCGAGCCAGAGCAGTTCCTCGTTGGTCAAGTTGCTGAAAAAGCCCTGCGTCTCGCCGTCCGTGACGTGGACCTGTAGTTCCTGCACCACCACGTCGTTCATTACCAATCCGCTGTCGCCGACCCCGATGGTGGCGAGTTCGCCGACGCGGTGTTTGAAAGTCTTCGAGCCAAAGATTGACTGCTGGACGATGATGAGTTCGTCGCGCGAGGCGCGGAGGGAGGCCTTGCGGCGGGCCATGCTAATCGCGCTGGCCAAAATGCACAGGCCGGTAAGAACAAACACACTGACCATCACGAACACAAACCATGATCGCTTGTCCCCCTTCCCTTGAAGCGCCGCTGCGACGAACCCGCCGCCTAGGAGCGACGAGATGAGGATCCAGAACAACGAGAAGCCGAGCAGGAACTTCGACACTCCTTTGAATCCCGTTGGCGGCACGAGCGCCACGATGCCGCCCGCCTGCTCGGTGATGCGGATTTTCGTCCCGGCGGGAGTGTCGAAGCGGTCCCCATGCACGACAACCCGCTCGCCCGGCCCAGCGACCTCGCCGGGCAGGAGTTTAACCCTCGACCTGTAGTAAGCTGGCTCCTGTCCCGTGATGGATGTCGTCAGCGGGGCCCCGCCGGTTTGCGCCGCGAGGTCGGCGGTCAAGCGCGCGGCGAGCGCTTCTGTCCACGTCCGCGGGTAGCCCATCAGCACCACCTTCGGTTTGGCCGCGCCAACTTCGGCTACCAACGTCCCCACATCGGACAGCCGGCCTACCTTCACCGGCTGGTCATTGATGCACACGGCGTCTGAGCCCAGCGTGAAGCGTTGGATGTCCTTGATGGGAATGCGGCGCGTCCACCAGAACGGCCCGCCGCGCTCGCGAGCGATGAGTTCGCTGGTGGTGACTTCGATTTCAGTGCGACCGCACAATGCGAACACGCCGAGGCCGATGACGCCCAACCCGACAGCGAGGAACGGCAGGCCGAAGAGCGCAAAGAGCACGCCGCCGATTTGAAAGCCATCCTTCTGCGTGATGCCCAACGCCGCGATTATCCAGACCAACGCGAACCCGCCGAAGAGGCAGCCGAAGCCGATCACCAATATGGCGCCAAAGTTGAGCAGGCCGGTCTCGCGCGGCGGCAGGAGGTATCGCGGGCCTTGGCGACTCGACTCCACGCGGATCTCTGGCGGCAGCGGCGGGTTCATGGCTGCGACTCATTTAGCCGGAGTGGGGTGATGGGTAAAGAGGATTGCGGGAATTGCGCGAAGTCCTACAGTCTCCCCCGCGTCCAACGCCATCTTGAACATGAAACTCACCTCCCGCCTCTCACACCGCCTGTTCGGCGCGCTGCTTGCCATCTCGTTCGTCGCTGCCGCCAGCGCGGCCGAGCAGACCTGGGTCACTTACGAACCCAAGGCCGGCCCCGGCAAGGGCAAGCACATCGTGCTCATCGCCGGTGACGAGGAGTATCGCAGCGAGGAGGGCTTGCCGCTGCTGGGCAAGATTCTCAGCCAGCGCCACGGCTTCAAATGCACGGTGCTCTTCTCCGTGGACGACGAGGGATTCATCAACCCCGACGTGGGCGGCAGTCTCTCGAACCCCACCGCGCTCGATTCCGCCGACGCCATCGTGATGCTGCTGCGCTTCCGCCACTGGGACGACGACGCGAACAAGAAGTTCGAGGCGGCCGTGAACCGCGGCGTGCCGCTCATCGCGCTGCGCACCAGCACGCACGCCTTCAACGGCCTCAAGGGGCCTTACGAGAAGTGGAACTACGGCAACAAGGGCGGCTTCGGCAAACAGGTGCTCGGCGAGACGTGGGTCACGCACTGGGGCCGCCACAAGGTCGAGGCCATGCTCGGCGTCATCGAGAAGGGGCAAGAGAAGCACCCGCTCTTCAACGGCGTGCAGCAAATCTTCGCCGACTCCGACACCTACGAAGCCTACCCGCCCACCGACGCGAAGATTCTCGTGCGCGGCCAGGTGCTCAAGGGCATGACCGCCGACACCGCGCCCGCCGACTACGTCAAGAAGCGCGCCTCTGATAAGCTGGAGCAGGGCATCAACAGCCCGATGATGCCCGTGGCTTGGACCCGCGAGGTAAAGAACGAGGCGGGCAAGGTGAACAAGATTTTCACCACCACGATGGGCGCCGCGACCGACCTCCAGAGCGAGGGCACACGCCGGTTGGTCGTGAACAGCGTCTCCTGGGGCCTCGGCCTCGAAGTCCCC